>JAHDDF010000138.1 GCA_020629475.1 Saprospiraceae bacterium | reverse complement strand
CGGCGTATTCTACACTAACCGATTTATATTTTTTCCAACCCTCATGCGGCATTCCTTCCTTGTAGAATACCATAAGGCGTTTGAATTTATCATCAATATCCTCGTAGCGTCCAAGTTCGATCCTATGGTTGCCCACTTTTGGGACTAGGATAAATTTCTTGCTTTTGGTTACGAAGATTTGTTCCGTCAAGGCATTCATGAATTCGTCCTCACGGATATCGTTCACCAATGCGTACAGGTACCTAAGCGCGTTCCCCTTTTTCTGCCGATATTCCGGCGTGAAAGGAGGGATGTATCCGTTTGCTACGGGTACTCTTGCCGTATAATTCACGGACAATGGCATTTTTTTGCCATGATTGTCCAAGTAGTAGCTTTTCCCGTCCGCATCGATGATGCGTAGGATAGGCTCCCTTTGCTTAATTTCCACGTGTAATTTCCCCTTGGCATCCACGTAAACCTCCGCATCGGAGATAAAGGGATCCTTTTCCAGTACCCGTTCCTCCAAGCGTTCCAAGTCCAAGGATTTGATGGACATCCCTTCCGGTGTCCTGCCTATGGCTTGGGTTAAGGCGGTAAGGATGTTTTTCTCGTTGATGAGTTTACTTCCGTCGGAAAGTGGTTCTACCTCAATCAAGATATCATCCGTTGGGCGCTGGCTTTTGGTCATAACCGCGGAAACGATGACCATCAAGAATACAATGGTCCCTACTGCCCAAAGTAGTTTGGTCAGAAGTTGGTTCCAGTTTGTATTGACGGCTCGTTTTGTCATTATTCCTTATGTTTTACCGGTTGGGCATGAGTTAGATGCCTACCGTGAATTGTTCTTTTATCGGGTTAACGAATCTGTCTATATCGCCTGCCCCGAGGGTCAACAGCACTTCCGGGTCAGAAAGTTTCAATTCTTGTAACAAATTTTCCTTTGAAACCCGTTTTTTATGCGGGTTTTGCATCAATCCGGCAAGGAGATCGGATGTCACACCCGGGATAGGAAGCTCCCGAGCAGGGTAGATGTCCATTAAAAACACCTGGTCCAGCTTGTCCAATTCCTCCGCGAATCCTTCCGCAAAGTCCCTTGTTCGGGTATACAAATGCGGTTGGAAAACGCCGGTCAAACGTTTGCCGGGAAATAATTCCCTAGCGGCGGAAATAGCGGCGCGTAACTCCGAAGGGTGGTGGGCGTAATCATCGATATAGGTCAAGTTTTTCTCCTTGATGACGTATTCGAATCGTCGCCAAATTCCCTTGAAGTTTTTAAGTGCCTCCTTGATTTTAGATGGTTCAACACCTAATTCCAGGGCTATCGTTATTGCCGCTGTAGCGTTTTCAATATTATGCCTTCCCGGCAATGCGATTTCAATGTCCTTGATGCTTGCTTTTTGTCCTAGGAAATCAAAAACGAAACATCCATTTTCCACCCGGATATTGGCTGCCGCATTTTCACCGCTTTCAATACCGTAAGCATCACGGATTACATGCGCTCTCGGGTTCTTTTCAGGGACAATTCCATTACACAAGAAAACCTTCCCTTCCGGGCGATTCTTATTCATGAATTCAATGAAACCCTCCAACATTACGTCATGGTTGCCGTAGATGTCCAGATGGTCCGCGTCCGTGGAAGTAACCACGGAATAGTACGGATTCAAGTGAAGGAAGGAACGGTCAAACTCATCCGCTTCCACCACGACCCAATCGGAATCACCGAATACGAAATTCGAATTCAGGTCATTGGAAATACCGCCCAAGAAAGCCGTGCAATCCACGCCGCCCGTTCTCAGAACATGCGTAATGAGGGTAGAGGTAGTGGTTTTACCGTGCGTCCCTGCTACGGCAATGGTTTTTTGCTTGCGGCTAATCATTCCTAGAACCTCGGCACGTTTCTTAACCTCGATTCCGTTTTCACGGAAGAAAACCAATTCCTTGTGGGTACTTGGAACTGCGGGAGTGTAGATAACCAAGTCAACATTTCCGGGAATGAGTTCAGGTGCTTCATGATAATGGATGATGCATCCTTCCTCGGTTAGTTCCTTGGTGATCCTGGATTCCACACGGTCGTATCCGTGTACCTCGGAACCGAGGCGACGGAAGTACCGTGCAAGGGCACTCATGCCGATGCCACCGATACCTACGAAGTAGACGATATGTGGATTTTTCTTATTCACCGTTATTTCATCGCTTTTTTCAATTCCTCAAAAGTGCGAGGGCGGTATTCGTCGTATAAGTCTAGTCTTCCGTACTTGTACACGTCGTTCATTCCCGCACTAGCGGAAGCGTTGATATTTTCCAATTCAAGGGTTTGGCGATAATCGCAATCACCTACTTCTATAAGGAAATCCATGGAGTAACCGTCCTTGAATTTCAAATCCCCGGAAAGCTTGGACAAAGAGGAAAGGATATCATTCCTATCCAAGCGTAGTTCCATATCGTAACCGTTCTCCGTTCTTTCGAAGACGACCTCTGATTTTGATAATTTGACACCGGCTTTCAATGGGACCAATTGCGGTTTTCCGTCACGGGTAAATCCTACGGCAAGGGGTAAGTGGAAACGATTGGGCTTGTTCCTCATTTTTCCTGCCGACATGCGGTAGGGGTTGAGATCCAAGTATACTTTCACGTAATCACCCTTTACACTGATATCATTTACCACCAAAGGCACCAATTTATCATCAACGACCTTCATGGAGAGATACAGGTTCTGGTTATCCCAAGCCCAAGCATATTTCGCGAAAAGGTCATTTCGGGTATGTCGTTCACCGAAGGTATTGGCATGACAAGGACGGGATGCCGGTTTTTCCTCGCGGTTCCAAACCTGCTCGTCCAGTTTTCCGTCAACGGTGATATCACTTTTAGCGGCAGGGAAAACGGCAATTTTGTACTTCTCCGCTTCTCCGCCATCCGGTTCGAATTCATTATCCTGCATCATCTTGGTCATGTCCATGGTTTCGGACAAGAGATTACCGGAGTTTTCATGATATCTCGCCTTGATGAATTTATTCACGATGAGTTCCCCGTTTTCGTAGGTCATGATCCATTCGTCGTTGAGGATGTAATTCCCCTTTTGGCTCACCTCAACGATTTCCACTACTTTTTCCTCCTTAATCAGGATGGAGATATCCGGTTCCCCTTTTCCGGGACCGCAATAATTACAAGGCATGATGTCCTCAAAGTAAACCACTTCAAAAGAGCCTTCTTCCGTACCGTTTGCGATGACCAAGAATTGCATAGCGGTTTCTGAGTAGGGGAGATCCTTTCTTTTATCGGATAGGTAGACCACTCCGATGATGTCCTCTAGCTCATCATCATTCAAATTGGCGGTTTGGAATGCTTCATTGTTTGGGTTTACCTTGAATTCCACGGTATCCATTTCAGGGCGCACCATATCGGGTGTAGTGAAAAGGATGAAGGAATCCGTTTCCGTGAAGATGGTATCCTGCCCCTTGAACATGGTGTCCAAGCTAAAGGCGATTTGGTCCTCGAATGGTTGGTTCAATACCGCCAACAAGGAGTCTTGGCTTTGCCCGAAGGCACAAAGCGAAAGACAAAGGTTTATTATGACGAAAGCGTATCTCATGGTTTTCGATTTTTAACCAGTTCCAGAATGACATCCGCGATCTTGTCCGCCGCATCGGTTTTGGCAAGACCGGAGATATTTTGACTTAACCGTTGAGATAACGAATTGTCCCCTAGGGTTTTTATTGCGGTTTGTATTAAAGTTTTCTTAGCGTTAGCGTCCTCCACCATAATTGCGGCATCCTTGGACGTTAAAGCCTTTGCGTTTTTGGTTTGGTGATCCTCTGCCACATTAGGGGATGGCACGATAATAACCGGCTTCCCGACCAAGCATAATTCAGAGATGGCGATGGCGCCTCCTCTTGAAATGATGACGTCAGCGGCAGCGTAACCGTAGTCCATCTTGTCGATGAATTGGGTCAGGTGGACGTTCGGTAATTCGGATACGCTTGTATTTGAGAATTTCTCGTAGTACAACTTCCCGCATTGCCAAAGCAATTGAACATCATTATGCTCCTTGAGTAATTCTTCGGCAGCAACAACTGCTTCGTTCAAGGTTCTTGCACCTAGACTACCACCTACGATAAGAATGGTTTTCTTTCCTTTGTCCAATCCGAAATGCGCATAAGCGGCATCCCTTTTTCCGTCGAGGATAGTTACCTCCCTGCGGATCGGGTTTCCGGTTACCACCAATTTTTCACCCGGGAAGAATTTCTCCAAACCATCGTAAGCCACGCAAATCTTGCTTGCCCATTTTGCGAGCAACTTATTAGTGACACCGGCATAAGAGTTTTGTTCCTGGATAACCATGGGTAGATGCTTGCCCGCACGTAAGGCAGGACCACTTGCATAGCCACCGGTTCCGATGACCGCATCAGGACGGAAATCCTTGATGATGCGTTTTGCCTTACCCATGCTTTTCAATAATTTGAATAGGATGGAGAAATTCTTGAAGAGATTCTTCCTGTCGAATCCGCGCACGTCAAGACCCTTGATGGGGAAGCCCGCTTTAGGAACGCGCTCCATTTCCATCTTGCCTTCGGCACCCACGAAAAGGAATTCGGAGTCGGGTCGCTTTGCCTTAATGGCATTAGCGATGGCAATGGCGGGGAAAATATGTCCCCCTGTTCCGCCTCCTGAAATCAAGAATCTCATATTAATTACCCTGCACGGGTGTTTCGTCCATTAGGTTATTCAAATTTGATTGTTCTATATACTTGCTCACGGAAAGGATAATCCCGACCATGATACTTGTAAACAAGACCGATGTTCCCCCCATACTTATCAAGGGGAGCGTGAGCCCGGTAACGGGCACTAAGTGTACGGCTACCGCTATATTGGCGAAAGCCTGAACGGTCAGGATAAGCCCTAAGCCGAATACCACTATTGCACCGAAGGCTTTGTCGCTCTTGGTAATCAGCTTAACACAGCGCATGAATAGCAGCAGGTATAAACCGATAACCGCGATTCCCCCAAGCAAACCATATTCCTCCACGATGATGGCGTAGATGAAATCGGAATATGCAGCCGGCAAGGAATTCCGTTGGATGCTATCCCCGGGGCCTTCACCGAATATTCCCCCTCTTGCAATGGCGATTTTGGATTGTTGAACCTGATCACCGCCTAGAGGGTTGTTCGCGAATTCATTAACCCTGGATGTCCAAGTATCCAAGCGAATGATATCGGGCGCGAACTCAGCCGCTACGATCAGGAAGGCAAAAAGCACGACTCCCAGTAGTAGTAGCAAACCGATATATTTCAATGCTACCCGCCCGATAAACATCATTAGGACACAGGTGAAGAATAGCAGGGAAGCCGTGGATAAATCCGCGGGCGCAATCAAGCCACAAACAATCAATACGGGTACGATTATCGGCAAGAAAGCCTCCTTGAATTCCTTGATGTATTCCTGCTTGGCTGAGATGACCCTTGCCACGTAAACGATCAATGCCAACTTCGCGAAATCGGAGGTTTGGAAGGTTTTATTGATGACCGGAATCATGATCCACCGCCTCGCGTTATTGATTTCGGGCCCCAATGCTAAAGTATAGAGCAAAAGAGGGACGCAAAGCAATAGCAAATATGGCGCAAAACGGGAATAACGTTGATAGTGGAGCAGGTAGCAGATATACGTGATAAACAGACCGCCCGCGATAAATACGAAATGCTGGATCAGGTAGCCTTCCGGGCTCATATTATTGCGATAAGCCAGTGTACCCGTAGAAGAATACACGGTCAGCAATGACAATACCGCCAGTAGCAGTACGATTGCCCAGACGACCCTGTCGCCCCTTAATTCCGCTAATATTCTTGCTCCTACGGTAGCCATTATTCCTTTATCGTGTTTTGGGTAATTGAATCCGATTTTTCTTTCAAGGCAAGCACTGCATCCTTGAATTGTCTGCCTCTATCCTCGTAATTTTTGAAGAGGTCGAAGCTGGCGCAAGCCGGTGAAAGCAATACGACATCACCGGGTTCCGCGTATATGAATGAACGGTGAACCGCATCCGCGGCAACATCCGTTTCCTCTATGATTTTTACCATAGGGGAGAAGGTTTCCAATAACTTGGAATTGTCTTTCCCCAAGCAAACGATGGCTTTTACCTTTTCCTCCACCAAGGGGAAAACAGGGGTGTAATCATTCCCTTTGTCCTTACCGCCTACAACCCATACCACGGGTTGTGTTTGCGCTTTTAAGGCGTAGTATACCGCGTCTACGTTTGTCGCTTTGGAATCATTGATGTAGGAAACGCCATTGATTTCAGCGACTACCTCCAAGCGATGTTCCGCATTGGTGAATGTGTTCAGTGATGCTTGGATGCTTTCATCCGAGACGCCCATTTCCTTAGCCGCAGCAATGGCACAAGACGCATTGAACATATTATGTTCTCCCTTTAAGGAACAATGGGACATATCGAAGGTCGAACCTTGTACGGTCAGGAATTGCCCGTCAAACTCAGGTGCCCCGATTTTGATTTGCCCGGCTTTTATCACCGTGTTTTTCCCGAAGGTGTTGATTCCTTCATCCTCTGAATTGATGATGAGAATGTCTTTCGCTTCTTGGTTTTCCGTAATGCGGAATTTAGAAGCGGCATACTTGGAGAAATCATTGTCATACCTGTCTAAATGATCAGGCGTGATGTTCAACAAGATGGCAACCTCAGGCTTAAAGGTCTTTATGCCGTCCAATTGGAAACTGCTGATTTCAAGCACGTAAATTTCCTTGTCTTCCGTTGCCACCTGCTCCGCGAAGCTGGTTCCGATATTGCCGGCAAGACCAACGTTCGGAAGTGCTTGGCTAATGAGATGGTGGGTGAGAAGGGTAGTAGTGGTTTTACCGTTGCTCCCGGTAATGGCAACCATTTTTCCCTTGGTGAACACTGCCCCGAACTCGATTTCGGAGACCACGGGAATTCCTGATTCATCCAATAATTGGATAAGGGGGGAGGAGTCAGGAATCCCCGGGCTCTTGACCGCGACTTTAGAGGGGACAATTTTCTCCGTAGTATGTTTCCCTTCCTCGAAGGGGATGCCGTGTGCCAGCAATTTCTCCTTGTAAACGGGCTTGATGGTACCGTAGTCGGAAACGAATACGGCAAAGCCTTTCGCTGCGGCTAAAATTGCCGCACCGACTCCGCTTTCGCCTGCTCCGAGTATGGTGATCAAGTCTTTCATTCTTGTTTTTATCTCAGTTTTAGGGTTACGATGGTGATTGCTGCCAAAAGCACACCTACAATCCAAAACCTTGTAACGATTTTGGATTCGTGCATACCGAGTTTTTGATAATGGTGATGAAGAGGGGACATCTTAAAGATGCGGCGTCCCTCCCCGTATTTTCTTTTGGTGTATTTGAAGTATGCTACTTGAAGCATTACCGATAGGTTTTCCGCTAGGAAAATTCCACAGAGTACGGGAATCAATAATTCCTTCCTGACTAAAATTGCCAAGGCTGCTATGATTCCACCTAGGGTAAGACTGCCGGTGTCTCCCATGAAAACCTTCGCCGGGAAGGCGTTGTACCAAAGGAAACCGATACATGCTCCCACAAAACAGGCGCTGAAAATCACCAGTTCTTGGGAGTCGGGGATATACAGGATGTTTAAGTAATCCGAGAAAATGACGTTACCGGAAACGTAGGCGAAAATGCCGAGAACGCCACCGATAATCGCCGAGGTTCCTGCTGCTAGTCCGTCTATACCATCCGTAAGGTTTGCCGCGTTCGAAACGGCGGTAACGATGAATACCACCAACATAATGAACAGTATCCAACCCACGGTTTGGGCATTATTTCCAAGGAAGGGAAGGACATCCGCATAGTCGAACTTATTACCTTTTACGAAAGGAATGTTTGTCAACGTGGTTTTTACGTGGGCGTACGTCACTGAATCCACGGTCCCTTTGATCGGCTCCTTGTAAGTTTCAACTACTTCATAGCCTTGGTCTGCCGCTACGGTTGCCGGCACCTTAACCACGATTTCATCACTCATGCACATCACGATTCCGATTAATAAACCGAAACCGAGTTGCCCTAGGATTTTGAAGCGACCTTTTAGTCCCTCTTTATCTTTTTTGAAAACCTTTATGTAGTCATCCACGAAGCCAATCATTCCCATCCATACGGTGGCGATGAGCATGAGGATGATGTAGATATTATCCAGTTTTGCTACCAATAAGCAGGGAATGATAATCGCCATGATGATCAATATCCCGCCCATTGTAGGGGTTCCTTGTTTTTCCTTTTGTCCGGCCAAACCAAGATCCCTGATGGTTTCACCTACCTGTAACTTTTGTAGGTATCGAATGATCCGTCCACCCAAAAGGATGGAAATGATCAAGGACAATACCGCAGCCGCTATCGCCCGGAAGGAGATATAGCGGAACACGCCGGCTCCCGCCAGTCCTTGTTCATCCAGATATTCGAAAATGTAGTACAGCATGGTTTTTTTTGTTTTTGTGAGGTCGAAAGACCTCACAATCGGGGTGTTTACCCCGTCGTGAGGTCTTTTGACCTCACGGTTTGAAATAAAAAATGGAGCAGGTACCAATCCCAACCTCGTAGAGGAAATGATTGATGAGCAACGAACAAAGGAGACGGGAGTTGAAACCGGTCCTGCTGCCATTTTTTTAGAACTCCGGGTGATTTACCTCTTTCGGTTTTTCCCGGAATCCGGTTTTTTTAGTTGTTGTTTGTTCTTTTATCCTTTTGTCAGGTCGAAAGACCTGACAATGGGCTCAAGAGACCTGACAATGGAGTGGTTAACCCCGTACTTCGCTCAGGTATAGGTATTCCTCCAGTACCTCTTTATCATCGAAGGGGAATTTTTCCCCGTTGATTTCTTGATATTTTTCATGTCCTTTTCCCGCTACCAGGATAATATCGCCGGATTGGGCTAGGGCACATGCGGTTTTTATGGCTTGGCGACGATCCGTAATACTAAGTACCTTGGAACGTTCCATTATTGGAATCCCGCCTTCCATTTCGTAGATGATGGTTTCCGGGTTTTCACTTCTTGGATTATCGGAAGTTAAAATGACGCGGTCACTGAGGACGGTAGCCATTTTAGCCATGATAGGGCGTTTGGTTTTGTCACGATCCCCACCGCAGCCTACTACGGTTATTACCTTGGTTCCTTTTTCTTTCAAGGAATTGATGGTTTCCAACACTTTTTCCAAGGCGTCCGGCGTATGGGCATAGTCCACGATGCCCGTTCTACCGCTGTCCTTGGCATAGAGGTAGTCGAACCGCCCCTCCGCCGCTTGTAGATTGCTCATAATGGTCATTACTTCTTGTCTATCCATATTCAATAACATGGCAGCGCCGTATGCCGCCAAGTAATTGTATGCATTGAATTCGCCGATAAGGCGACCATGAAATTCCGTTCCGTCCAAATCCAACTGTAGACCGTTAATGGAATTGTCGATGATTTTTGCCTTGAACGCCGCCGCTCTTTTTAGGGCGAAAGGATACTTCTTCGCCTCGGTGTTTTGGAGCATGACGTTTCCGCGCTTATCATCGATATTGGTCAGGGCAAAGGCATCCTTCGGTAAATCGTCGAAGAATCGTTTTTTTGCCTTGAGGTATTCCGCGAATGTCCCGTGGTAATCCAGGTGGTCATGGGTGATATTGGTGAAAATACCGCCCTTGAAATGTAAGCCCGCTATTCGTCGCTGGTCAACGGCGTGGGAACTGACCTCCATGAAAACGTAATCACATCCGGCTTCCACCATTTCGCCGAGAAGGCGATTCAACTTCACCGGATCAGGTGTGGTATGGGTGGAGGAAATGGTTTGATTACCGATTTTGTATTCCACGGTGGAAATCAAACCCGTTTTATAGCCCAGTTCAGAGAAAAGGCGATAGAGTAGGGTGCATACGGAGGTTTTTCCGTTGGTTCCCGTTACGCCGACCAAGCTTAATTGACCGGAAGGGTTTCCTTGAAAATTGGAAGCCGCTATACCGAGTGCCTCCTTGGAATCCTCAACGGTACAGAACATTGCTTTCCCTTCTACGGGTGCATCTTCACATACCACGATTACGGCACCGTTCTCAATGGCTTTTGAGATATAGGAATGACCGTCAGAAATAGTACCCCTAACGGCAAAAAAGACATATCCGGGCTTCACCTCGCGGGAATCCGCGGTGATGCCAAGTACTTGCTGCACGGGATTGCCCGTGAAGTCGAGTGACTTGATGCCCTTTGATATGTCTTTCCAAGTGTTCATTATCCCAATGTCAAATGAATGGTTTGTCCCCTGTTTTTAGTCCCGGGTTTAATGGATTGCCTGCTGATTTTACCCACTCCTGAGGTGGTGACTTTAAATCCTTTGTTTTCCAAGATGTATATGGCGTCCCTTAGACCCATTCCCTTTACGTTAGGAACCAGGTCATCGGAGATTTTTCTCGTTTTTATTGCCAATGTGTCCGCGGATGCCAGGGTAACGATCCATTGTCCCGTGCTATCCGTAT
>JAHDDF010000662.1 GCA_020629475.1 Saprospiraceae bacterium | reverse complement strand
CACCCCAAGTACCTACCTTTGCAAAATGGAAGAAAACCTACGCCGACTCCTTGACGCGTACAGAGACGACCCAAGGACGCTTCAACTCGCGGAAGCCTTCAAGCAAAAACTTCCCCTACGGATAGTTCCCGAGGGAGCAGTAGGTTCATTGCCCTCCTTCCTGCTTACCGGCGCCTACTTAAATGAACCCGGATTCCACCTTTTTATAGGAAGGGACAAGGATGACGCCGGGTATTTCAAGGAGGATTTGCAAGCCCTTTTCGGCAATAAGACGGTGCACTGGTTCCCGGATTCATTCCGTAGGCCACAGCACTTCGACCGCTTGGAAAACAACAACGTTCTCCAACGTACCGAAACCGTTAATAAAATTACTTCATCAGGCTACAAGGGAGAATTGGTCGTAACCTACCCCGAAGCACTATTCGAAATGGTAGTAGCCCCCGAAATCCTAGGAGAGAACAGGATTAGCATCAAGGTAGGAGAACAATTGGATGTCAATTTCCTAATTGAGATTCTAACCGAATACGGTTTTGAGCGCTCCGATTTCGTCTACGAACCCGGACAGTTTTCCGTCCGTGGAGGAATCGTGGATATTTTTTCCTTTGGTAACGATTGGCCCTATCGTGTGGATCTTTTTGATGAGGATGTGGAATCTATCCGCCTCTTTGATCCCATGTCCCAATTGTCCCAAAAGAATATTTCAGAGGTCAATATCGTCCCCAATATCAATACCCGTTTCGAGAATTCGCAGAAGGTTTCCTTGCTAAAAGTCCTTCCGGAAAACGCCGTAGTTTGGGTACGTGACGTTCCCATGCTTTTGGATGCCCTGAATGCTTGTTTTGATAAGGCAATCGAATTCGGCAAAAAGGCGGCATTGGAAGAGGATGACGAAAACCGTACGGCATTATTAAAGGATCGTGCCTTCGTCCGTCCGGATGATGTAGTCAAGGACTTAGAAAAATACCACACCGTTCTGTTCAAGGGCATCAACTTTGAGCCGGACGTAAAAGTAGTGTGCAATGCCACGCCCCAAAAAAGCTTCAACAAGAACTTTGCGCTCCTGATAGAGGATTTAAAATCCAAGGAGAAAGACGGAAAGGAAAACTACATCTTCGTACCGCATTCCAAGCAGGCGGAACGCTACCACCACATCTTCGAGGATATGGAGGCGGGCGTAAAATTCCACCCGGTTACCAAGGTGGTACACGAGGGATTTATCGATGAGGATTTAGGGGTAGCAGTATATACGGACCACGAGGTTTTCAATCGTTTCCACAAGTACAATTTGAGGAAAGGATTTACCAAATCCAAGGCGATTAACCTTCGTCTTTTACGTGAGCTAACGCCCGGTGATTTTGTAACCCATATCGATCACGGTGTAGGGAAATACTCCGGTTTGGAAAAGCTGAACGTAAACGGTCAAATCCAGGAGTGCGTCCGCTTACTGTACAAGAACAATGACCTTCTTTATGTTTCCGTTCATTCTTTGCATAAGATTTCCCGCTACATTGGTAAGGACGGAAAACCGCCTAAAATCAACAAACTCGGATCCGATGCTTGGCAACGGGTTAAGTCTAAGACTAAGCGCAAAATCAAGGATATTGCCGCGGACCTGATCAAGCTTTACGCCAAACGGAAAGCCTCTAAAGGACATGCCTTCCCGCCGGA
>JAHDDF010000661.1 GCA_020629475.1 Saprospiraceae bacterium | reverse complement strand
TACTAAATGTTTTAAGTTTTTCAAACGGCTGATTTTCAGCCGTTTGAAAAACTTGACTTTGCAAAACACTCGCAACCAGAAACTTACGTTCAACTGCCCTTGCCGGCTTTGCCGGCAAGGGCAGTTGAACAAGCCCAAGGGATTCCGTACTTTTACACCCGAAATAGCTAAAGCATGAAAGCCTACCACGATCTCCTTCAACACATATTGGATAACGGCGTCGAAAAAGGCGACCGCACAGGCACCGGTACCAAGAGCGTTTTCGGCTACCAAATGCGTTTTGACCTAGCGGAAGGCTTCCCGATGGTTACCACCAAGAAGCTTCACCTCAAGTCCATTATCCATGAACTATTGTGGTTTCTCCAAGGGGACACCAACGTGAAATACTTGCAGGAAAACGGCGTTCGCATCTGGAATGAATGGGCGGACGAAAACGGCGACCTAGGTCCCGTTTACGGTAAACAATGGCGTTCATGGACAGGCCCGGACGGGCGTGTCCATGACCAAATCACCAAAGCCGTTGATACCATAAAAAACAATCCTAATTCAAGGAGAATCCTAGTAAACGCCTGGAACGTAGGCGAATTAGAAGATATGGCGCTCACGCCCTGTCATTGCCTATTCCAATTCTACGTTGCGGAGGGCAGGCTTTCCTGTCTACTTTATCAGCGAAGCGCCGATGTTTTCCTGGGCGTTCCGTTCAACATCGCATCCTACGCACTTCTCACTTTGATGATGGCACAGGTTTGCGACCTTCAACCCGGAGAATTCGTACACGCCTTCGGCGATACGCATCTATACCTCAACCATCTCGACCAAGCTAGGCTTCAACTCACGCGAGAGCCTCGCACTTTGCCCACTATGACCCTCAATCCTGGTGTAAAATCCATCTTCGATTTCAAATTCGAGGATTTTACACTCTCCAACTATGACCCGCATCCACATATCAAAGCAAAAGTATCGGTCTAAACCAACTTACAATGTTGAAAAAAATCAATCCCACCAAAACCAAGGCGTGGGAAAAACTGGGCAAGCACTTCGAGGACATCAAGGAGCAACAAATGAAAGACATGTTCGCTGCCGACGGCGAACGATTCTCTAAATTCTCCTTGGAATTCGAAGAACAATTCCTCTTGGATTTTTCCAAAAATCGCATCAACGAAACCACGATTGAACTCCTTGCGGAACTTGCCGAGGAATGCGGTTTACGCCAAGGTATCAATTCCATGTTCCAAGGCGAGGCAATCAACGAAACCGAAGGCCGTTCCGTTCTTCACGTGGCATTGACCAACCGTAGCAATACGCCTATTAAGGTAAACGGTGAGGATGTCATGCCTTTCGTGAACGAGGTATTGGATAAGATGAAGCAGTTTTCCGAACTTGTTATTTCCGGAAAGTGGGAAGGCTACGAGGGAACGCCCATCACGGATATCGTAAACATCGGAATCGGTGGTTCCGATTTAGGTCCCGTGATGGTAACCGAAGCCTTGAAGAAATATAAGACCCGCTTGAAGGTGCATTTCGTTTCCAATGTGGACGGTACGCATTTGGCGGAAACCTTGGAAAACCTCAATCCAGCCACTACGCTATTCATCATTGCTTCCAAGACTTTTACCACGCAGGAAACCATGACCAATGCCTTCTCGGCAAGGGATTGGTTCTTGGGGGGT
>JAHDDF010000660.1 GCA_020629475.1 Saprospiraceae bacterium | reverse complement strand
AAAGTGGTATTGGTTGCGGTTGAAATGACATCCGTACTTGAATTGATCAGTACGCCGTCTTGGTAGACGCTTTTGGTGCCGTCGGCATCATAGCTTACCGCGATGTGGTGCCATTCGTTATCGTTGATGGTTCCACCATTTATATCGATACGGGAGCTTCCGTCGCCGATATTAAATTTCCATCCTGAGCCGTTGCTTCTGCAAGCCAGCACCATTCCTTTATTGCTACCGTTGTTCCAATTCTTATTGGAAAAGAAAGCCGGATCACCCGACCAAGCAGAGGCTTTTATCCGCATTTCTATGGTAAAGTCGGGCATGGACGCGCTTCCCGGATTTGGGTTAGTTGTTGTATGGAAATAATCCCCGGAATTATCCATGTTCACGGATTCAAGACTAGCCGAACTCAAGGAACCGATGCCCGGCCATCCGCTTCCGGTAAGTTGGAAGGTGTCTCCACCATCCGTAGACTTATAAAATTCCGTTCTGTTATCAATCGCCTTGATGGCGTAAAGGATATTTGTATTGGTAGGATGAAATTCAAGCTCTTGGAATTCGCCGCCTTTTACTTGCGTAAAATTATTCCCCGCATCCGTGGATTTATACAAGCCGTCTTCCGCACAGAGGAAGAGAATCTGCGTATTGCTAGGATGCATGACGATATCCGTAACGTAATGGGAAACGGATTGGAAAGGCACATCCCCGATGGGTGTCCAAGTGCTACCGCCGTTGGTGGTTTTATACAATATGCCGCCACCTTCAAAATAAACGATATCCGGATTGGAATGATCGATTTCCAAGGCTTCCACATCCGTGAGTAAGAGGTCTTTCGTTAGTTCCGTCCAGTTGGCACCCTTGTCCGTACTTTTCCAAACGCCTGCCGTAGCCGTTCCGGCGTAAATGATATTCCCGTTGGAAGCGGCTTGCTCCACGGTATAAATATGCGCGGCACCGGCGGCGTAGCTCCTGTCCGTTGCGCCCTTGTCGAAATCAAAAGGTCCGATGCAGGTCCAAGGAGAGGTAGGCGCTCTGCTTATCATTTTCTCCTTGAATTCGTTGTTGAGTTCTTGGGCTTGCCGCCAATCGTTATTGCCTGTAACATAGCCGGTATAATCCCGTTTGATGCTACGCAATAAGCGCTTATAATACTGCGTATGCCCATTTTTTACGAAGGCATTCTCCTTGTAATACGCCTCGTATAACCGGATAACTTCCCCTATGTCCGGCTCGTCGCTGTACATCAGTTGTGCCCATTCCGGTAAATCCGTACTAGCGGAATGGTATTTCTTTTCAAGTTGGGCGGATAGTTGGCAAGCAAATGCCAAAAGGATACAAATGAAGATTGATCTTGCTCTCATGATTGAATTGCCTTAGAGCTGGTTTAAATTTTGGTCATTATGTCGAGAAATATCAATTTTCCGCCTTGATTAAGCGAAAAAGTGAGTTTCGCAGACCAATTACTAAATTTTAAACAAGCTCTTGTATCTTAAATTAAGTGGGGTAGGCGAATTTACGGATTTTTGATTGGATAAATTCTCAGCATATAGCATCTCGGACGGAGCCCGAGACGAACCTTGGCGTGGAAAATGAAAATCAATCCATGTAGAGACGCATTGCATGCGTCTTCGGGGCTTGGAAAAAGGGATGTTTGGTTTTGCTTCGGGAATATTGCG
>JAHDDF010000659.1 GCA_020629475.1 Saprospiraceae bacterium | reverse complement strand
GTCTATTTTACCATTGACCGTAAGGGGCAATACATCCAAAGGAATGAATTGGGAAGGTATCATATAATCAGGCACCTGCGCCATCATGAATGCCCTCATTTCGGATTCATCCAAGGAGTCATCCGCTACATAATATGCCACGAGTTTTTCCCTTGACGCGTCCTCCTTTATGGCTTGGGTATAACCGATTTCATCCAACATTTTGAGGATTTCGGTTTCATCGAGTTCTTCATTGATTTCATCCAAGGAAGCCTCGCGGGTCTTGTGCCCGATTCTTACGTCCCAACTGTAGGGAAATGCATAATTACTATACCCCAATTCCTTTTTATGGACGTAAATCCCGGCTTGGTTGATCAAGCAATTGGTAGAGCGTCCCGTATCGGAAGGGCGAACCCAGCCTACTACGTTTTCCAAGTAATGAAGCATTTCCGCTAGGCTGACATCCGTGTACCTGTAAAAGTCGATGTATTGGACTTTCTCGAAAGTGGAATCATCCTTAAACATGGACACATCCAAGAGTTGATTCACGGCGTCCTCTACTTGGTGGTATTCTTTTCTAGCATTGAGGATGATTTCATCAATGCGGTCGATATCGATATCCTTACGGTTGAAAAGCTCCTCCGTTAAACGGGTTTCAAAGAATTGTCCCCTAGACAATCCCGTGATGATAAACGGAATCTTTTTCTCCAATGCTATTTGGGTACTGAGTGTGTAAATGGTCTTGAAACAACCATCACAAACATTACAATGCCGTTGTAGACTATCCACGAAAATGGCGTTCATTGCCTCGGTTTCCCCGAAGACATGATCCACGTCCAAGAGCTTGCAAATGTTCCTTGCGTTGTCCTTCGCTTCTTCGGAAATGTATCCATTATCCAAAGTGAAAGCTAGGATATTCAAGCCCATTTCCTTGAGTTTTGCCAAGGCATAGGAACTGTCCTTTCCACCACTTAGTAGTAATAGTCCGTCATATTCACCTTTTTCAGAAGCAGGTATTCCATCGAATAAAGCACGTAAATCCGAAGGCTGCTTGAAATACGCGGATACTTTTTCTTGGTAACTCTCAAAGGATTGGCAAAGGTGGCAAACCCCTTCATCATTAAAAGAAGCCGAGGGATAATTTGAAGGAAGACCGCATTCCGTACAGTTGAAAACATCCTCCTTATCCAAATGGGATTTTTGCTTGTGTCGTATATCAACGACCACTTCGTTTACGCCATCGTATTTCTTGAGTGCCGTTTCAATTTCCGCCAATTCCACCCGGACACCTCGAACCTTGATTTGCTCATCTTTTCGTCCTAGATACTCCAAGTAATTCTCATCCGAATTCCATCGAACCAAATCACCGGTCTTGTACAGCATCCCGTTTTCAAAAGGAGACAAGATGAATTTTTCCCTGCTCATATCCTCCTCTTGCCAGTACCCTTTGGCTAGCCCTTCACCCCCGATGTATAATTCGCCGGTAATACCTTCAGGAACAGCGTTAAGGAATTTATCAAGGATAAGGGCTTTTACGCCATGTTTGGCAATACCGATAGGAACGGACGGAAGTGTTTCGTCTTCTCCTTCATTATACAAATGAACCACGCAGCCAACGGTAGCTTCCGTTGGGCCATATTCATTGTAAATATTTGGATGGGCACCTATATTATGATAAGCATATTTGGCTA
>JAHDDF010000658.1 GCA_020629475.1 Saprospiraceae bacterium | reverse complement strand
TTAGAATGGGTTTAGGATTGGTTTGGAATAGGTTTAGAATGGGGTTGAGTTAATTGTTGTTTCAAATATAAGGGAAGAGCACGGCAATAGCGAATTTTCGCTAGTCTTCGTTTGATGTATGTTAATGCAAAACCCTTAAAAGTTAAATCCGAAAGGCTAACACCTAAAATCACTTCTGTGCCTTGGATATAAGGTAGAGCGCCACGAAGGAGAAAACGATGGAGGGTATCCATACGCCAAGGGACGGGGGCAGGCTTCCGTTTATGGAGAAGGTTTTGGAAAATTGGAACATGAAAATATACAGGGAGCCGATACCAAGCCCTAATGCCAAATGCAAGCCTATTCCACCCCGGATTTTCCTTGAGGCAAGGGACACACCGATAAGGGTCAAGATAAAAATGGTGAAGGGCTGGGCGTAACGCCGGTGCATCTCGATTTCATAGGAGGCGGTTCCGCCGGCGCCACGGGAACGTTGGCGGTTGATGTGTGTGGTTAGTTCCCTGGATGTCATGGCATCTTGGGCATTATCAAAGGCGATAAAATCCTCCGGGAGTAGGTTGATGACCGTATCCAATTCGGTTCCTTCCACGATTTCTTCCCGCAAGCCCTTAAAGGTCCGGATGTAATAATTTTTCAAGCGCCATTTACCTTCTTCCGGCAAACATTTGATTTTGTCCGCAAATAAGATGGAGGTGACTTGCCCGTCCTTGAACCCTTCAATCATGACGTCTTGCGCGGAGCTATCCCGCTTGATGTAACGCTTGATGTAAATCTTGGAATTGGGGGAGGTAAACAGGTGAACGTTGCGGGTTTTTCCCTTGTCGTTATTCTTGTAGAAGTAAGTATTCTCGAATTCCGTTTTCTTTTTGTTGCCTTGGGGAATAAGGACGGTATTCATGAGTAGATTAATTCCCGCCACTATGGACGCGGCAACGATATATGGATATAAAAGTCGCCAAAAGGAAGTCCCTGCATTAAGTATGGAAATAATTTCCGAGTTGTAAGCCATCCTCGAGGTAAAGAAAATCACCGTAATCAAGGAGTAGATGGGCCAAAGTAAGCCGTTGATATAAGGGAAATAATTGAGATAATAATGGAAGACAATCTCCTTGATGGGCGCCTTGGATTTCAGGAAGTCATCCACGTGATCACTAAAATCCACCACGCCCGCGAGCATGGAGGCTACCAATGCGAGAAAAAAGAAGGTAGAGAGGTATTGTTTTATGATATATCTATCAAGCTTTTTCAGCATAGGGGCAAAGGTAACGATGCTTTGAATCTTAAGGAAAATGAATTTTTTTTCAGAAAACGAGAAACATTAACATTCCGTGATTTTGGGCTATTGAATTAACGTTTGACTGAATATTAGATGTTTTTCTTTCAGAATTTTTAAATTGGTAAACCTGCTTCACCAAAACAATATTTTACAATACCCGCCTATTCTTCCTTTTCTTTTTGTTTGACTAATCCTAGTTTTTTTGCCTCGGCAAAAGAAAATTTCAGGGAAAAGTAATTTTACTTCCGTTTAATTGGTAAATTCTACAATGGTTTCCATAAAATTTCGAGAAATTACTTTGTGTCTTTCGAACAATAAGTCTATATTTACATTGTAATACGAAAGCAACTAAAGAATTATTTGGTTTTATTTGGTTAGGGCAGAGGTAGTACCGGG
>JAHDDF010000137.1:7947-10536 GCA_020629475.1 Saprospiraceae bacterium | reverse complement strand
AAAGAGGAAAAAGAAGGCGTAAACGGCTCCATTTCCTTGAATACGGGATTGCCGCATAACCATAGTATCGGATTAAGCTTAAACCGCAGGACGGAAAAATTCAACCTCTTTTCCCAAGTAGGCGGCGGATACCGTTCCTTGCCCTCCGATAGGGAAACACTAACCCGGGATTTGGTAGCCGGAACCGCTATCGCTAGTGAAGGAAGGGAATATCGCAATGAAGGTTTCTTTAATATTACCCTGGGTACGGATTACCACATCAACAAACTAAACGTCCTTACCCTTTCCGGAAATTTCGCCTACGAGGTGGAGCGCCAACCTTCCGAATTCGATTTTACAAGAACGGACGCCAACGATATACCTGTTACGGAATGGTCAAGGGAAGAGGAAACCTCCGCCACCAACCCGAAATGGCAATATGATCTTCAATACAAAAAGGACTTCAAGGATCATAAGGATCACGATTTGCTCTTCAGCGCCCTAGGAAGTTTTTTTGGTAAAGACTTGGAATCCGAGTTTGATAATGTTACAACTCTTGGAGCCGAGGATTTCCCCGATCAACAAACAAGAACCCGTTTTAACGAAGCGAAATATACCTTCAAAGGGGATTACACCAAGCCTTTCGAAAACGGGGTTTCCATAGAGACGGGTGCCCAATACGTTCTACAAGACGTAAGTAACGACTATGCCGTAAATGATTGGATAAACGGTGAATGGGTTTCCAATGAAGGATTAACCAATGTTTTCGTTTACGACCAAAAAGTACTTGGGGTGTACGGAACGGTAGCATATGAAAAAAATAAATGGGGTGCCAAGGTAGGGCTAAGGGTAGAACAAACGGATTTGAATACTCTTTTAGAAACCACCAACGAGGACAATAGTCAGAATTATACCAACCTTTTTCCGAGTGCTCATATATCCTACAAATTCACGGATCGCTTCTCCATGCAAGCGGGTTATTCCAAGCGGATTTATCGCCCTAGGCTTTGGGATTTAAATCCCTTTTTTAATATTAGAAACAACTTTAGTATCAGGACCGGTAACCCGGAATTACTTCCTGAGTTTACGGACTCCTACGAGGTGACGGCGATTTATATTTTAGAGAAAATATCCATGAATTTTGGAGTGTATCAAAGATATACCACGGATGTTATCGAGCGCATTACGGTTTTTGAAAATGAAGTAAGCACCACAAGACCTGATAATATCGGTACGTCAAGAAATACCGGATTGGAATTCAATGCTAAATACTCTCCCTTAAAATGGTTAAGTATAAATACGGATTGGAATTATTCTTATTTCAATAGAAGAGGGGAGTTTGATGCTACTAATTTTGATTTTAACGCAAGCAGTTGGGAGGCGGAAGCCACCGCAAAATTCAAACTCCCTAAAAGCGTTGATATTGAAGTAACGGGCGAGTATGAATCCGCTTACGAGACGGTACAAGGACGTCGCGCAGAAAACTATTTCATGAATCTAGGTGCACGTAAAAAATTCCTAAAAGGAAAAGCCATTCTAAGTCTAAGTATTCGCGACGTATTCGCTTCCCGCATTCGTCAATCCGAAGCTACCCAGCCCACGTTCTACTCCTTCGCAAGAGGACAAAGAGGACGTTTCGTATCCTTGGGCTTTAGCTACGGTTTTGGTAAAGGAGAGGCCATGCAATATACCGGCAGAAGAAGGTAGGTGTGGGGGAGTTAATAGTTGATAGTGAAAGAGTTAATAGTTTAGGGAGGACTTAATGTTCCTTCATTCCTTAATGGTTCAAAAGATTCAAAAAATAAACCATTAAACGAGTTAAGTTAAATTAAGCAGGAGTATAAAAAATCAAGCATCAATAATCCCATCCTTTTTTTGCTGTTCCCTTTTTTGCAATACCCTATTGCTCCATCTGTAAATAAAACGAGCAATAAGAAAACTAATGATAAGTGAAACAGGAATAGAATATAATCCCGCATCAATTAAGCTTCCCAAATTATCAAAACCGGAATTAGAACGCGGTGGTTTTAATGCGGAATATAATACGAATAGAGCCGCCCCGTAAACCAATAATAAGACAAATAAAAAAATAGTAAACTTTACGAAAAGAGTAGGTGGATCCGTTTTTTTGATACCCGCCAATTTTCTTTGAAAATCAATTTGCTCTTCCTGTATTCTGTCGGGATTAATCATAATATCTTATCGTAAACGCTGATCAAGAAGATCATCTTTTATTTTTCTCTGTTTTTTTTCTTCCATTTCCTGAAGTAAATCCATAGCTAAACTTGAAGCGAAACCTGAAATGAGAATGCTTAATGGTAAAGGAACTACCAATGCAAGAATGATAAGAATATCACTATTAAACCAGTTGGACGTATTATTTGGAGTGGCGGTGATAAAGATGAGAAAACCGAACAGAACCATAAGCCCCGGAAAAACCAAACAGAATACAAAAATTGAAATCCAAGATTGCAGGGAACTCTTTTTAGGAGGATTAGGTAGACTTTTTTGAGAGTCAACCTGCTTCGACTTGAAATTATTCGGATGAATCATAATAGTTGTCTTTAATAAAGGGGGGCTTAACTTCTCTTAATTCCTTAATGGTTCAAA
>JAHDDF010000137.1:0-7847 GCA_020629475.1 Saprospiraceae bacterium | reverse complement strand
AAACTCATCTTAGAAACCCCTTTCTCCCTATCCGCGAAAGTGATGGGTATCTCCTTAATCGAGAACCCAAGCAAACGCACCGCGTACTTCATCTCAATTTGAAAAGCATAACCAATCATCGTTATCCGATCCAAATTCAAGGTTTCCAAAACCTTTCGGGAATAACACACAAAACCGGCAGTAGGATCCTTCACAGGCATAAACGTGACACACTGCACATAAATCGAAGCACCACGCGAAAGAAAAATTCGATCAAAAGGCCAATTCTTTACCTTGCCCCCCTTGATCCAACGGCTACCCACGGACATATCAGCACCACCGTTTTTACAAGCATCATATAATTCCTCCAGTTTCTTGGGCGGGTGGGAGAAATCGGCATCCATCTCAAAAATGAAATCATAACCGTTTTCCAATCCCCATTTGAAACCCGTGATATAAGCCGTCCCTAATCCCAACTTCCCGGTCCGCTCAATAATATGAAGCCCGCCCGGATATTCCTTGTCCCGCTTCTCCTTAACGATATCCGCCGTACCATCCGGTGAACCATCATCCACGATGAGAACATGGAAGTCCTTATCCAATTCCTTTACGGCATCGATGATATCCGAGATGTTTTCTTTCTCGTTGTAGGTGGGTATTATGACTAAACTATCGGACAAAAGGGTGTTGGTGTTTTGATATTACGACAAATGTAATACGTTTACGACAAAGAAAAAGCGGAAGGAAACATTCATCTCCTTCCGCTTCCAAATACGCACTTTTCGTGCCTATTGTTTCAGGATTTTACGAATTGTATCCCCTTGTTCCGTTTTTATGCCCAAAAGGTACATCCCGTTAGGAAGATTATTTAAGTTCCATTCCAAGGACGCCCCGAACATGTTTTCGTTGCGCAATACCCTTCCGTTAACATCGAATAAGGTGATTTGAACATCGTTAAACTCACCGTTAGATTGGATGAATAAGTTCCCCCTAGTAGGATTTGGTCCAACGGTAAATTGAGCTTCCACGATTTCACTGATGTCCGTAATGGTAGTGATGGTAACCGTATACGTCTCAGAACTCGTACCGCAATCATTTACGGCGTAGATGGTTACTTGATAATCGCCCGGCTCACTGTAAACGTAGTAGGGTGTACCTGCGGGGTGAAGCGGTGAGCCATCCCCGAAATCCCAATACCAGTCCGTGTTATCCGTAGATGTACTCATTGGGAAAATGGTATCATTGGAAATGGTGTACGTGAAATCCGGAATAGCCAAACCATCCACGATAACCGTAGCTATGTCGGAAGTCGCCGTTCCCGGGCACTGGTTGGTTACTTCACAACGGAATTCGTATCCGTCGACACCCGCATTGGCATCCACCATTAAATCGGAGGTATTGGCACCGGAGTAGGGTGGGGTATCCGTTACGTTTACCCAACCTGAACCATCATTTACCTGCCATTGGTAATTTAAGGTTGAACCGGTAGCATCCGTGGAAAGGACAAATGCCTCGTCAATACAAATATCCTGATCCTCCGGCTGAAGGGTAATCTCTGCGGAGGTAGCTACGTCCAAGGTGATCATGGCTGAGTTTAAGGTGTCATTACACCCTCCGATAGCCACCACATTTATGGTGTATGAACCCGCCGCTAATCCGGAAATATCCAAGGAGGGTGAATTATAACCCGTATAGTTTGAATTGTCGTTAGCGATATAAGAACCATCCACGAACCAATTGAATTCATCGGCAACAGGTGTAGTTCCCAAGCTAAGGGTTGCTACATCCGAATCACAAATCGCGGTATCATCAATTTCATCCGTAATGGTCATATGGATGATTATGTCACCTTCGGGTAAAGCCGGAAGGGGAAGCACCAATCCCGGATCGCCGGTTTGCGCATTAGCGCTGGTATTATTACAAGGAGAAGTAGAGTTGACAATGATGCCCGGATCGCCACCAAGGACATTCGGGAAAAACTGTGAGGAAGCAATATTGTTAAAGATGACGCCGCCACCGCCACCGCCACCGGGCCCCATGCATCTGGTTGAACCTATAGCGTTAGCGTTTCCGCCGTTACGGCCTTTTGCCTCGGCGGTTAAACCAAAAATTAGATTATTTACGTCAAGTACTACGGTTCCGCCACCGCCACCGCCGCCTGCCGCGTCGAAAGCAATGGTTTGTAAGGCAAATTGACCATTGGCGGTTATGAAATTCCAGTTTCCTACTAGGTTATTCGCTTTTACGTAAACGATTCCGCCGCCGGGAGCACCATCGCTACCGGAACCGTCATTGTCATGACCGGCACCGCCGCCACCGCCCATGAACCATCGGTCGCCGGGATTTATTACGTTTTTCCCGCCCCAACCGGGATATTGGCCTATACAAGCAAGCGGGGTCGGGTCTAAGTTTAAACCTCCATTTCCGCCCGCACCCAAGTTGGAGCCGCCACCGCCTCCGGTGTTGTGGTCGTTTCCGCCACCGCCGCCGTTTCCTTGGGGTGCTCTTCCGTTTTCTTTTCCTGCCACGAATTTGGCAATTCCCTCTCCCTTGGAGTCTCCTTCCCAAGCACCATCGGGATAAACATACTGTGATTGGGTAGTATTGAAGTTGCAGAGTGATTGTACAATGTCGCGCTCACCGCCACGGAAACCTTTTCCGGTTGCCGTAATGGCGGCGTTAAGCGTAAGGCTACCCGCCACGTCCAATGCTACGATTCCGCCTTTTTCACCATCCCAAGGCATAGCCTCCACGGTAGCGGTTACTACGGCATCCGTATATTCCTTGATATTCACGATTTGGACACTTCCATCCAAATCATAACTATTGAATACCTTATGGCTGAGGTAAATGTCATTTCCTGAAATGTAATCGATTCGATTCTTTTCATGCACACCACTGGATTGTAGGTTAAGGATGGATCCGAAATTGACATCACCAAGCGTGTCGATTTCTGCGCCTTGCATTTGAATAATCAAGATGGCTTCGCCATCGGTGAAGCCTGAGGCGTCATCTACCGTAATAAACGGGATGCACTCGTTAGAAGTATCAATGGCATCTACTCTTCCGTAAGCGTTAATAACGCCGGAAATAGCGCTTTGGGCTTGTAGCCCGAAGGATACCGTAACTAAAAACAAAAGGAGGGTAAAAATTTTATTCATCGAAGTTTAGGTTTATGACGAATGAACGGGATTGGGATTGGAGGACAAAAATAAGGAAATCATATTCCCTTTAGTAATGCCCTCCCTAAAACGTAGGAAAGTGTGATATTGCGGCTGTATTTATCCTTCGATTTGACGCTAATTTTTCGAAAGGAATGACTTTTTACGAACCACATACTTGGATAGGGCTTGGAATCTGCTTGGTTCCTCTCCTTGGGGGTTTGTATATAGGAGGAGTAAAGGAAAAGGAAAAACCGGGATTGTTGTTGTTGCTTCTTGGCGCATTTTTACTAAGACTCCTTATGGCATCCTTGGATCCTTTCCTTCATGAATGGGATGAGCGATTCCATGTCCTGGTGGCAAGGAACATGATGAATGATCCGTTTGTACCGATGTTGATTACCAACCCGGTCTTGCCCTATGATTTCAAGCAATGGTGTTGTAATCATATCTGGCTCCATAAACAACCCTTGTTCATGTGGCAAATGGCTTTGTCGATGAAGATATTCGGGCAAGGGGAACTAGCGGCAAGGCTTCCTACCGTCATACAAGGAACGATTTGGGTATTTTTTATTTACGATATCGCTAAATCCCTGACCAAAAAATCATGGCTACCCTTCGTTGCGGCATTTTGGGGTGCCTTGGCATATTATCAATTGGAACTAACCTCGGGTAGGCAAACCTTGGATCAAAATGATTTGGCTTTCTCCTTCTACGTCCTAGGAAGTATCTGGGCATTAATTCGATATTATGGTTCCGGAAGAAAGTGGGCTTGGATATTTCTAATAGGTGTATTTGCCGGATGCTCCGTTTTGGTAAAATGGCTCACCGGGTTCTTGGTTTTTTCAGCTTGGGGAATGGTAATAATCCTGGATCGAGACAAAAGAAAAAATATCGCCGAATACCTGAAGTTAATATCCGGAGTTTTAGTAAGTATTCTTGTTTTTCTTCCTTGGCAAATTTACATCTCACGGGTTTTCCCCCTAGAGGCTAGTTATACATATCATCTTAACCGAGAGCATATTTGGACTGCTTTGGATGGGCAGGAAGGAACCGTGTTTTATCATTTTTTGAATATTCCGCTGCTGTTGGGTGTACCCCTAGCTATAATGTTGCCCTTGGGCATTTATGCCTTAGTCAAGAAAGCAAAAAGCCCCTATTGGTTAAAGATTATCCTTTGTATTTGTCCCTTGGTCTTATATCTGTTTTTCAGCGCCGTTGCTACAAAAATGCCCTCCTTCGTTTTTCCGGTTACGGGTATTCTAATCGTATTTTCCGCCTTGGGATTAGAATGGGTTTTTCTTCGTTTAAAAAAGGAGAATTCTGTTCGGTGGCTCTTTTTTATCATTCTTGCCATCGGTATAATAAGCTTAGAGCCCTGGCGTATTTCCGGTAATAGAAGTAAGACGAACAACGCTAGGAATAATAAAATCGAGAATGCGGAAATGTATAGGGCATTGGGCTTAGGTAAAGGTGATGTCCTCTTGAATTGTAAAGATTTAGGAGCGGTGGACGCCATGTTTTACAATCAGGGTTTAAGTGCATATGCTTGGTTTCCGCCGCCGCATCGTTTGGATAGCATTATTGCGGAAGGCTACAAGGTTTATTCCTTCCCTCCGCCTGAATCCATCCCGCTTTCCGATTATTCGGAAAGGAGTAAGGAAGTGGTGGTTTTAGCGGAAAGTATTAAATAGCATATCAAGGTATTTCCTTTGTAAAGACGCATCGAATGCGTCTCCAAACACCACTTTAATAACCCTTAGGCTCTAATAGGCAATCGTGTTGCTATCTCAGTTTGATGCATTTAACTAAAAATCAAGATGTTAGATATTAGGCACTAGACGTTAGACTCCGTTCTGTTACATTAGTAAACAACTGTCTAATGTCTAACATCTAGCGTCTAACGTCTGAATAACAATATTTTAGAGGAGCACCTAGTTGAAAGTCCAGCAACGGATTTACCTGATTGAACCAACCCCTATGTCTTTACCCTAGTTTTTTTCCGATAAAAGCGTATATTTGCAGCCCGTTAAAAATCCGGTGCTGATTAGTACAAGTAGCCGGGTATGGATAAACCATTTTTAAATTTTAACAAACCATGGTTAAATTACGCTTACAGCGCAAAGGGCGCAAGAAAAGACCCTTTTACCACATCGTAGCGGCTGACGCACGTGCACCACGTGATGGTCGTTTCATCGAAAGAATCGGTTCCTACAACCCAATGACTAAGCCGGCGACCATCGAAATTGATCGTGACCGTGCATTTTATTGGATGAGCGTGGGTGCTCAACCTACCGATACCGTTCGTGCTATCCTTCGTTTCAAGGGAGTATTGTACCGCAAGCACCTTCAGAAAGGTGTTACTAAAGGTGCATTGACCCAAGAGCAAGCGGATGCTAAGTACTTGGAGTTCATCTCCGCTAAGGACGATAAGATCGCGGCTCGTTTCGAAGAGACGAAGCGTGAACTTGCCGAGTGGCACGCCAAGCGCAACGGTACGGCTCCCGTAATCGAGGAGCCCGTTGAGGAAACACCTGCCGAGGAGGAAGCTCCTGCTGCCGAGGATGTCGTTGCTGAAGATGCTCCCGCAACGGAGGAAGCACCGGCTGCTGAGGAAAATAACGACGAGAACGCCGAGGGATAATCGGAGTTTTTCGTTACATCATAAATCCCGATATTCGAAAGAGTATCGGGATTTTTTGTAGCATGTTGACCCAGGTATAATGGAAGAGGAATTCATTGAGATAGGAAAAACGGGTAAACCTCACGGTTTGGGGGGAGAGGTTAAGGTTTTTATCGAAGAAGCATTCGAGGAAGACTTTCTTCGTACGGAGGTAATTTTCCTTTTACTAGGAGGGAAAAAACCGGTTCCCTATTTTATTGACAATGTAAGGGGTGATACTTTCATTCTCAAACTGGAGGACGTCAACGATCGTAACGATGCGGATGCCATTTCCAAGAAAAGCGTTTTTCTTCGTTCCGCGGATATGCTTAAGGAAGAGGAAAGGACTTTTGAACCTGTCGAGAGCTTGGAGTTCGAATATTGTCTAGGGTTTACCATCGTGGATGAAACGGCTGGAGTCCTAGGGGAAATCGAAAGGATTGAGGAAATGCCACAACAAGAAATGGCAATCATTTCCAAGGAGGATAAGGAAATCCTGATTCCCTTGAACGAAGTTTTTATTATTTCCATTAATGAGGATGAAAAGCGTATCCAAATGGATCTTCCGGAAGGATTGCTGGATTTATAAACCTTAGGGAAAATGAGATTCGATATAATTTCCGCCGTACCCGAATTATTGGATAGCCCGTTTAACCACTCCATCATGAAGCGCGCCGCTGATAAGGGCTTGCTTGAGGTACACGTCCACAATATCAGGGAGTATGGTCTTGGCAATTACCGCCAAATTGACGATTACCAATTCGGTGGTGGTGCGGGAATGGTCATGATGTGCGAGCCCTTGGCGAATTGCATCGATAAGCTTATGGCGGAAAGGGATTATGATGAAATCATATACCTCACGCCCGACGGAAAGCGCTATGATCAAAAAATGGCGAACCAGCTTTCCCTCAAGGAAAACATCATGTTGATTTGCGGGCATTATAAAGGCATTGATGAACGCATCCGCGAGCATTACGTAACCCTTGAAATTTCCATCGGGGATTTTGTCCTGTCGGGCGGTGAACTTGCCGCTGCTATCATCGTGGATTCCGTAGGACGGATTATTCCCAAGGTGCTAGGCGATGAAACCTCCGCCTTGTTTGATTCCTTCCAGGATGATTTGTTGGCACCACCTGTATACACCCGCCCTGCCGATTTCAGGGGCTGGAAAGTACCTGAAATCCTAACATCGGGAAATCTACCTAAAATAGAGGAATGGCGCTACGACCAAGCCTTAAAACGCACCCAAGAACGAAGACCGGATCTTCTTGGGGATGAATAAAAAAAGCCCTTGGTGAAGTATTCACCAAGGGCTTTCTTGTATTTGTTTAATCGTCTTCGTCTTTCTTCTTCCTCTTCGCTTTTCTTTCCTGCCTTTTCGTCTTTCCTTGAATTTGTCAAGCTTTTCATCCCATCCCTTTTCCTTCATTTTTTTCTCGAAGGCGGAGCGGATCTCTTTCATTTCCTCTCGGAGTTCTTTCCTTTCCTCAAGGGCTTCTTCCTTAAGATCTTTCATTTTCTCACGGAATTTCTCCCGTTTCTCCTTCATCAAGTCCTTGAGCTCCTTAATCTCCTCATCATCATCGTCGTCATCACCGTAATCCTCATCATCATCTT
Source organism: Saprospiraceae bacterium (assembly GCA_020629475.1). Lineage (GTDB taxonomy): Bacteria > Bacteroidota > Bacteroidia > Chitinophagales > Saprospiraceae > JAHDCE01. Next base: position 428 of record JAHDDF010000137.1, on the reverse strand, counting down.
CATCGAATTCCTCATCCTCGTCATCCTCGGTTTCCATCTCCTCGATGGTTCGTTTTTTACGCTCTTCAATGAGGTCTTTCATCTTATCAAAAAAGCCGCCCTCTGCGGTTTCCTCCTCAGGGTTATCCTTGTTCTCCTTTTTCGCTTCCTCGATTTTTCCCTTGATTTTATCCATAATGTCGTCCTCTGAATCACCGGGTTTTACCTCGGTTTTCAGATCGTCCATTTTCTTTTTAATGACGTCGAATAGGGAATCGGGTTCCGTTTTTTCTTCAGGGTTTTCCTTGTTCTCCTGCTTTCTTTTGTCGACCAATTTCTTCAAAAAAGCACCTCCTATTCCACCAATAAGGGTAGCAGGATTTAGGAATCCGTTTTGTTCTTGATTTTTCTCTTCCATTGTGATTATTTATAGTAGTATGTAATGTTTT
>JAHDDF010000136.1 GCA_020629475.1 Saprospiraceae bacterium | reverse complement strand
CGACCGACACGAGCAAAGGGCTGTCCGTAAGGGCGCCCCTACAAAACCCGATGACGCCCTATTTATTCTTAAAGGAAAACCGTTTTTTTCGGGTTCTTATTTCTAATTCACAGTTAATCCCTGCATTAATCAAATCGGTCAAAGTTTATTGAGTCCCTACGAATTACCCTATATTTTATACTTTCCTTTTGCTTGATTCTTTCACCGGAAATAATGTTTAAAATTTGCAATTCAACTTCTTTAACGAAAACTCCTTTTTTAGCCTTTCCTGTTTTTATCTGAATTGAATTTTTATTATTGACCTGTAAGGAATTAGAGACAATCCTATAAGGGTTGTAATGGTTGTCCTCGGAATTTAAGGAAATAGGGATGGTGTAATCTTGAAATTCATACAGTAAGAGGGTGTCTAGTGAGTGGCTAGTAAAAGAATAGCCCCTACCCAAATCGCATTTCCAATTTTTCCAGTAGTAAAACTGAAAAATCTTATTGGTATAATCATATTCCTGAATCAAGGACATTCTTTTGGATTTGAAATCATTGAAATTCAAATGGATGAATTCTCTTAGTTCCCCTGAATCCTGATTGAGTTTTTTTATATTCTCATTAGAAATTATGTCATTCGCTAAGTTAATTAGCTTGTCCTTCGATGTAAGAATGCTAAAATTTTCCCTTGCATCTATTGCCGTTAAGTTGATGATTGAAATAAGTGAATCACCCATTTCTTGATTTTCAAAAGCGGGTGCGAAATATAAAATTTGAGTGGCGAAATTATTCGCGAATATTTCTTTCTCCTCAATAGTGAATCTACTCTTGTTACAACCATAAAAAAGTAGACCCATAGTAAAAGCAACTATGGTTAAAAGTCGGGTATAGTTTTCCATTTTAATGAGGGGTGATACCTTAATTTGACGATGTTATTCTGAGAAGGCGGAGCATCATCGCCTTTCATTTTCTTTCTTATCCATTGTGCCATATGAAAGACGCATGCAATGCGTCTCTACCAAAACAGGAGGTCGAAGCGACCGACACGCGCAAAGTGGCGTCCGTAAGGGCGCCCCTAAAAAAACGATACCTATTAATTCCGATGTATTTCGATTGTATCGAATTTCCGAAAATCACTTCCGCATCAACTTCCAATGCTCCGGCTTACCCCCTCTATTCTGATGGAAAACCATCGTATCACTACCGATAGGCTCAAGGATAACGGAGAATTTCTTACCGCCATCAGGAGTGGTGTATAATTTATCCTGAAGCGTGTACCAAGTACCTTCCTCCTTGAATTCATTGGAAAGGCGGTAGGTATAGGTGCTATCCGCGCGGAATTCGAATTTGACGTCGGAAGGAGGGCGATTGCTAGGAATCGTGTCCTTTAGAAGTTCGATGCCTTCCCAATTACCCACGAGCTCGGTTTCGTCCACCAAATCGGTAACGCAGGATTGGAGGAAAAGAAGGGAAATGCCGATAAGGAAAAGTAGCTTGATTTTTTTCATGGTATAAATGGATTTACGTGCATAACGAAAAAGCGGAATGCCGTTACAGCACTCCGCTTTCTTAATTTTTACTCTAAGGATAAATTCCTTTAATTTTTAAACACTAGTGAGGTACGGAAACGGTGGAGTATTCCACACCCAATGCGGCGGTTAATGCAACGAAGGCAAAAGCACCCGCTACGAAACCGATAAGCGCCAGCCAAGCGATTTTCTTCAAGTACCAAATGAAATCAATCTTGGCGATACCCATAGCGGCAACACCCGCAGCGGAACCAATTACCAACATACTTCCACCCGTTCCGGCAGCGTATGCGATGAAGTGCCACAATTTATCATCCGTAGGAACCGTGTACATTCCCATAGAGGCGGCAACCAAGGGTACGTTATCAATCAAGGCGGAAGCCGCACCGATAAGCATTACAACGATATCTTGATTCGGTACGGCATCATTCAACCACTCGGCGATATAACGCAAGGTATGGTATGCCGTTCCGTCGGTAGCCACGTGGTAAACGATGGATTCCAAGGCGGCAACCGCCATTAGGATTCCCAAGAAGAATAAGATGGAGGACATGTGGATTCTACTCAATGCCTTATGCGCGGAGTACAAGTGCCCTCTTTCTTCCTTGTCGAAGTTCTCCTCCGGGTGGATATACTCGGAAGCCAACCATACGATACCCATACTTAACATCATACCGATATACGGTGGTAGGTGGGTAACTACCTTAAAGACGGGAACAAAGACAATCATACCCAATCCAAGGAAAAGCATGATTCGACTGGAACGTAATTCACCCTCGTCTTCCTCATCGACTTCCTCGTCACCATCCGTTTCCAATTGCCCTTTGAAGGGTTTGAGGTTCATGGCAATCAAGGTCGGGACCACGAAGCAGATGATGGATGGGATAACTAGGTATTTCACCAATCCTAAGGCGGAAACCTTATTACCGATCCAAAGCATGGTGGTGGTTACGTCACCGATAGGCGACCAAGCACCACCGGCGTTAGCGGCAACGATGATCATACCCGCGAACCATAGGAATGTATTCCGTTTCGCCGGGTTTTTATTCGGGTTAAGCATGTCCATGTTGAATACCTTAATCAATAAGGTAACCAATACGATGGTAGCCGTAAGGTTATCAATGATAGCGGAAAGGATGAAAGCAAGGATACCGAAAATCCAAAGCAAGCTCTTTTTATTACGGGTTTTAACCCATCCTTTTAATACCTCGAAACCCTTGTGGAGATCAATCAATTCCACGATGGTCATCGCACCAATCAGGAAAATGAGGATCTCGGCGGTTTTACCGAGGTGATGCAGTAATATTTCCACGAAACCCTCTTCGTTCTTATGATAGAGTTTTTCCGCGGCGGCATCCAGGTTGTCGCCCAAGAGGGATTTCATGGAGTAAACGGAATCATGGGAACTGATTACATCAAAAATGCCTTGGTGGAAACCCACGGCAACTACCGCCCACATCAATGCCGCCATGATAACGGCAGGTACGGTCTTGTCTAGATGTAAGGGGTGCTCAAATACGATGGCAAGGTAGCCAATGATAAAAATCGCAATAAGGATAGTCAACATATTGTGCCGATTTTGTTTTGACCTCGCAAATATACTTTTCTTTGCCTAAGAATCAAGGAATACGGCTATGCACTTAACAAGACGGCAGGGAACGGATTTACCCGGAATGGGCGTTACTTGGTTTTGAGGGCATTATTTTAAAAACTACGGATTTTTTAGTCGTTAATTCGTACCTTTGTGTCCATTTTTAAGGAAACGTCGGAAGAAGGATTATGAAAGTCTATCTGACAAGGCGGGAAAGATTCAATGCCGCCCACAAATTGTGGGTGGAGGATTGGTCCGAAGAACAGAATAAAGAGGTCTTCGGTAAGTGTTCGAACAAGAATTGGCACGGACACAACTACGACCTATTCGTTACGGTAAAGGGAGCCCCGGATCCGGTAACGGGCTTTATCATGAACGTAAAGGACCTCAGCAAAATCCTCAAGCGTAGGGTAGTGGATAAGTTGGATCATTCCAATTTGAACATGGACGTGGATTTTATTCCCAAAGGCATTCAACCGACTACCGAGAATTTGGTAGTCTTCATTTGGCGCGAAATCGAGGAGGAAATCAAGGAGAACGGGGCGGAACTACATTGCGTCAAGCTTTACGAAACGGAAAATATTTTTGCCGAGTATTACGGTGAGTAATTCTCGCGGACGCGAGAGATACCTAGATTGTTAGATTTTTAGACGGGTTTATTTTCTAATTATCTAAACATCTAGAAATCTAAATATCTAGAAAATGAAAGCATACGTGTTCCCCGGTCAAGGTGCCCAATTTCCCGGAATGGGAAAGGATATGTACGATTCCAATCCTGAAGCGAAAGCCTTATTCGATGAGGCGAACGAGATTTTGGGATACGATATTACCAAGGTAATGTTCGAAGGGACTGAGGAAGAGTTGAAGGAGACACGTATTACCCAGCCGGCTATTTTCTTACATTCCGTAATAAAAGTATTGACCAATCAGGATTCCTTCGAGCCGGCAATGACGGCGGGTCATTCCTTGGGTGAATTCTCCGCTTTGGTGGCTGCGGGTGCCTTATCCTTCCAAGATGGATTGAAATTGGTACAGCAGCGTGCGGAAGCCATGCAAAAGGCTTGTGAATTGCAAGATTCCACTATGGCCGCTATCGTTGGTTTGGAGGATAATGTAATTGAGGAGATTTGCGAATCCGTTGATGATATCGTGGTTGCGGCGAATTACAACTGCCCCGGGCAGCTTGTGATTTCGGGTTCCGTCCCCGGTGTAGAAGCTGCAGTAGCTAAGCTAACCGAGGCGGGTGCCAAGCGCGCACTTATTCTTCAAGTAAGAGGAGCTTTCCATTCCCCGTTGATGAAACCGGCGGAAGATGAACTCCGTGCCGCTATCGAGGCAACTGAAATCAAGGCGCCGGTTTGTCCCGTTTACCAGAACGTAAACGCGAAACCTGAAACTGATCCCGCAAAAATCAAGGAGAACTTGATACAACAACTTACCGCTCCGGTACGTTGGACTCAAACCATGCAGAACATGATTGCCGACGGTGCCGAGCTCTTCATCGAGGCAGGAGGTACGGGAAAGGTAATCCGTGGTTTGATTCGCCGGGTGGATCGTAAGTTCCCCACCGAGGCACTTTAACAAAGGTAACATGGCAAAAAATAACGCCGAACCAAAGAAGGGAAGCATTTTAATTTCGGAGCCGTTCATGTTGGATCCCAATTTTAAACGTGCTGTCGTCTTGCTTTGTCGCCATAATAAGGAGGAGGGTTCCTTGGGCTATGTCCTAAATAAACCACTGGACATTACCCTCAACCAAGTTATGGGCAATTTCCCTGAATTCGATACCGAGGTATACTTCGGTGGACCCGTGGGAACGGATACGCTTCACTATATCCACACGTACGGTGATTTGGAGGAAGCGGAACCCATCACTGACGGTTTGTTCTGGGGCGGTAATTTCGAAGCCCTGAATTGGTGGGCGGAAACCGGTAAGATTTCCCCGGATAATATCCGTTTTTTCGTGGGATATTCCGGTTGGGAATCCGGTCAACTCCAAGGAGAGATGAAACTCGGTTCTTGGGTCGTTTCCGATATGAAAGCCGAATATTTATTAAACGAGGATTGGGATAATCTTTGGAAAACCTCCTTGGAGGATATGGGTGATGCCAAGGGCGTTATCGGTCAAATCGACGACGGGATTACTTGGAGTTAGATTCTCTTACCAATACGATGTCCTCTTTGTTTTTCTCTAAAAACCACTTGTCGTCATTCGTATTCATGTGCTTTAGTTTTACGGTGTCCCCACTTGTTTCAAATCCGTAAATTTTGCTTTCGTTTTTATTCCTGAATTCTACCCAATCATGGTTGATGGGATGTAGTGTTCCTTGAAATGTGTTAACCCGGAAGTGCGTCCACTTGTTTAAGCCTTTCATATGACGTGGGAATGCGAATTCAACCGTTTTTCCGGATTTAATATCCTTGTATTTTTTATTGAATAAAAAACTATTGGCATACACCTGAATGACTTCAGGTAGTTTCTTCTTGATCCTTTCAGGCGATGAATGTACAAGCACTTTGTCCGCCCATCTGTCCGGTCTTTTGTAATGGAAAACCCCGTCTTCGCAATTGATTTTTACCTGAGTACTATCCTTCAGAAATAATTTACAATTCATGTTTTCCGTAATAGCGAATGTATCACCTTTTAATTGGATAGGGTATTTACTATGATGATATACGGAACCAAAGGTGTGAATCGTATCTTCCTCTATATCAAGTAAAATAGCTCCTTGGGCGGCTCTTAAACCTCGATATTTGGCTACCTTCTTATTTTGATATATACTATCGATATATTCGGATAAAATCCATTCCCCTTGTAAGGAAGTGGGGAAGCTCCTAGGGGGATTTTCCGTTTTTGGAGCATTGGCGCAGCTGAATATGAAGAGGGTGAATAAGAATGGAATGGCGGTTTTCATATTGTAATAACGTATCTTATCCTATTAAGTGACAAAAAGAAAAATCCCGAACCTTGCACCTATGCAAAATTCGGGATAATTAAAATTTAGGAAAAATTCAAAAGTGAATTTATTGCTTGATTATCTGTTCCGTTTTTATCCTTAAGCCATTACTTTGTAGTTGGATAAGATAAACACCCGCAGGAAGATTTTTAATATCCATTTCCCTAATTTGAATACCGTTGTCCAAACTGAAATTATCGGAATAAACCTTTCTTCCTAGGACATCATAAAGTTCCAAGGAAACCTCACTGTCCTCCTCCGATTGGAATTCAATATTAAATAAACCGCTTGAAGGGTTCGGGAAAATAGAAGTACCGATTTTGGCTTTTCTCTCCAAAACGATGGTCCTTGAGTATTCATACGTTTCATCCAAGTCAACCATCTTTAATCTGTAATAAGATTTTAGATAAGGCTCTTGATCGATAAAAGAATACTGCCTTGGTGAAATGGTGAATCCGGCTGCTTCCACTCTTCCAATGGCTTCAAAAATACCATCCTTTCCCGCACGCTCGATAATGAAGTGAGAGGAATTCTCCTCCGTTGCCGTTCTCCAATCAAGAACATTGGTACGTCCCACTTTATCTCCGTCAAATGCTAATAATTCCACGGGTAAGGCAGGGGAGTAACAAACCTCCAGGCTCCAGGCATTAATTGCACCCCCATCTTGATCAAATGCGTCCGAAACGGTTAGTGTCCAAGTTCCGTTGGGGTCTTCCCCTATAAAGTTAGAGAATGGATCCGTAGGTTGGTAAGTGATGCCTCCCGTGGGCGGGCAAGCAATTGCTGCACCCGAACCGCTATCGCTGAAGGCAATGTCAAAATCATCTTGATTGTTACAAACCCCGCCGAAAAGGGTAATGGTGGTTCCTGCCGGGGAGGTAAGGGTAAAGGTTAAATCGCTTACCCAAGTATGGGTGCCTTCCAAAACGGGAATGCTTACTTCCGTAATGGTTCCCGCCGCCGTAAAGTCAAGGGTGGAGGTAACGGTTGGTGTGCCCGAGGATGATATGGATACCGGTACGTCAGTTGAGGCGATGGTCGAACATCCCGAAGTCGTGAAATCAAAGGGCACGGAATTCAAGGATTCCCCGCAGAAATTCGTAGCCCTTACTCTCCAATAATAGGTTTGTAAAACGGAAAGGCTAGAAGGAGAATATGAAGTGCCGGTAATTCCCGTTTGCGTTTCAATGATATTGGAGAATCCGGCATCGGTCGCTATTTCTATGGTATAAGCATCAGCGCCTGAAACGCTTGCCCAAGTTAAGGTTCCTCCGGGGTTTACGCCTGTTGCGCCGTCACCGGGGGAGGAAAGGGTAGTAGTTGGAGGGGCGGAGCCTAGGATTTCTATTGGTAATGGTAGGGATTTGGTTCCGGATGTGGAGGTTCCGGTTAATAGTACCTCGTAATTCCCTGTCGCACCCGTCCCTGAAAAGGTAACGGTAGTGGAACCTCCAGGAGCTACCGGATTAGGGGAGAAGGTTGCCGTCATTCCTGCCGGTAATCCACTTGCCGACATGGTTACCGGATCGGTGTATCCTCCTAGGGATTCTACGTCAAGGGTAAAGGATTCGGTACTTAAATCACAAGTTCTCAAATCAATAAAAGCCAAGGAGGGAAGATAGTCCCCGCCCGCGCTATTGATATTGAAATTGTTGTTGGAAATATCAAAGAAAATATTGTCCGAACAAACGACCATGACCCTCGCCGTTGTTGAAATAACATCAGGAAGTAGGACAAGCTGGCTTCCGTCATTCGGGATGCCGCTCAAAAGAGTGGTAGGGTAGGTAAGCCCGCCGTCGGTGGAAAGAAGGATGTCCACTTCCGGGCAATTTACGGGTGCGTTATCGGTTCCTGCCGGATCCCAAGTAACCGTTTCATTAGATGCCGCGTCCGTATTGATTCCTGCATTCGTCGGGTAATTTACAAGGAAGGGCCCACTGTTTCCGTCGACGGTAACTACTGCGGCACCTTGAGCGTTGCAACCTCCTGAAGCATTGTTGTCCCTGACCGTAACACGGAAATTAAATATTCGACTTACACTAGAGAGGACTTCCCATGTAGGGGAAACGTTATTCACCACATCTTGAAGATTAGGGAAATATCTCCTTGAGGAAGTCAAGGCTGGATTGGACCGGAAATTTGGTCCGTCAGTTGAGGTAGAAACGGGTTCTTGCGTGGAAATTTCACGGTCGTATTGTTCCCAACAATAACTCATGTCATCGGATTCAGGATCCGTAGCCGTTACGTCCAAGAAAAAGGGCGTATCACCGGGAATGGTGTGTCCGTCGGTAATATCGGAAATTACGGGTTGGGAATTCGAGAATGCCGGCGTTGCCGCGCAAGAGGTGGAAGCCATCCTGTTAAACATTTCCTCCAAGGAAACGAAGTGGAAATGATCATCCGAATTAACCTGTGTATTGGGGGCGCAAATACCGGCATATGCCATAATGGTATTTCCGGAGCCGGGTTCATAGGCGGTGCCATCGTTACGGTTGCCGCCGCAGGAATTGTTGAAGGTATGGTTTGCACCGAATTGGTGTCCTACCTCGTGCGCTACGTAATCAATATCAAAAGGATCACCGATCGGGGCACCGCTTCCCGTTACGCCTCTTGCCTTACTTCCTCCGCAGATAACGCCGAGACCCGCCAAGCCGCCGGAGTTGGTTCCGAAAACGTGCCCAACGTCGTAGTTTGCGGCACCGATAACGGCATCCACGTTGGTTTGGTTTTCACCAATCATGGCACTTGGGTTCCCGTTGGTGTAAGGGTCAGCTCCGCTATCGGTATAAATGATAAGGTCGTTATTCCCTACGATATTGAACTGTACCGCTATATCTCTCATATAAACCATGTTTACACGGTTCATGGTGGTTACCTGTGCCGATTGAGCAGCTACAACGGTGCCCCCGTGAAAGGTGGTGTATTCTCCTGTTGCCGCTACGGCAAACCGATAAGTACGGTAAGTACAATCCCCGAAAGGCGCGCGCATGTGCGGGGAGGACTCAATGAATGGATCCGCGTCTTGTGTTTCTACCCGGCAGTCCATCACTTTTGTATTGGTAGCAAAGAAATCCGCTCTCGTGTAAACGATATAATCGGTCTTGTGATTCAAGGCATAAGGATCGATATAAACCGTACCGAATTCCCTTGTGAAAAACATGGCATGGAAGCCTTGGTAGGTTAAATCGAAACGGACGTTTTCGTCGGGACGATCAATGTCGTAACCCGAATAGGTATTGATGCCCGGAAACTTTTGCGCCAATTCCCGTTCCATGATCGGGGAATTAAAAATCCGGTAAGTCCTGAGGGTACCGTCAGGCATGGGCATATCGAAGAGGATTTCGGTATCATCCCAATGATGTTCCTCTTGCGGGGCTTGTTCCAAGAGTGGTTCCAAAGCACCCAAATCTAAAGAGAAGGTTTGGTATGCGGCAGGCTTTATGTAGCGTTTTTTGTCGGTTTTAATGTCTCCTTCCTGAATGGGAGACCAAAGGTTTCCTTGGGCGTTTAATCCAAGACATAGGAATAGCGCTAGAACGGCTAGGTAGATAGATTTCATGCTAGTGGTTGTAGTAAATTTGCTAGGTGATTCCGTGGGGGAATAAAATTAGCAAATCTTTTCCCGGAAAATACCGGTAAAAAAAGGAAGGTGCCGTTATTTTATGGTACGTGTACTTTGGGTTTAGGTTACGGACAAGGAATGACTTAAAAAGTTAGTGGATCCTTGGTGTTTCGAAGGGGGACTTATTCCGGGATTTGCTGTAAGAACCACCTCCTTTCAGTAAGGACCTTGGTTTCGGTTACCTGCTTCCTGAATTCAATTCTAGCGTTTTTATCTCCCGGATGCATACGGGTAAGGTGCTTGAATAACCTGATAATATTTTCGTAGTTTTCCTTGTGGTAGGCTATACCGTCTTTCCGTTTCATGAACATAGCCCAGCTGTCTAAATGACTTTCCAACACATCCCATTCCTCCAACTCGTAATACATTTTAGAAAGCATGAGTCTTGCCCGGTTTTGATGCAGGATATCATCGAACTTGGTCTGTAACAGGACGGGCATAGCTTCCTCAAATTTCCCGATTTCAAACCAATATTTAGCTAGATTGAAATTGTAGGTATCCGATTCCGTTTCAGGATCGAGGAATTTCCGGTAATCCTCAATGAATGTTTTACACCAGTCGAATTCCTTCAGCCGCAGGGCGGCACCAACGATATTGTTATATGTAAAACGGGAAAGGATGCCGTTTTCAATGAGGGCTTCCGTGGAAAGCCCCTCCTTGTAAATTTCGAACACCGTTTTGAAATACGTGATGTCTCCCTTGTTCAGTTTTTTTATGCAATAATTAATAGAAAGAACGAAAAGGTCCCTTGATTCGGAGGTATTAAAGCAATGGATGTGCTCGGAAATCCCCTTCCTGAGTTGGTGGAACGCATCTTCGTTATTCAAATCCGATAAGGCGGAATAGGCATGATAATAC
>JAHDDF010000657.1 GCA_020629475.1 Saprospiraceae bacterium | reverse complement strand
GGGCGAAGGCACCTTGGTTAATGACGCCATTGCCGCTATTGATGAGTCCTATAAAAACGAGGTTTTCGACGAATTCTTCGAGCCGATGCTTCTTACGAAAGAGGGAAGAATCAAGGAGGGAGACGCAGTCCTTTTCTTCAATTTCAGAACGGACCGCCCTCGGCAAATTACTCGGGTTTTATCCCAAGAGGACATGCCGGAGGAAGGGATGTCAAAGCTAAATTTGAGGTATACTACCATGACTCGCTACGATGAGTCATTCAAGGGTGTTGACGTGGTTTTCCCCAAGGGGAACTTGGAAATGACGCTTGGTGAAGTATTGGCGAAAGCCGGAAAAACCCAAATCCGCATTGCGGAAACGGAAAAATACGCGCACGTTACGCATTTCTTTAGTGGTGGACGTGAAGAACCGTTCGAGGGCGAAAGTAGAATTCTTGTGAATTCACCCAAGGTAAAAACTTATGATCTCCAACCGGAAATGAGCGCACCGGAGGTTACTTCTAAAATCACTGAGGCTATCCGCCAACAAGCGCCTGATTTTATTTGTTTGAATTATGCCAATACCGATATGGTGGGTCATACCGGTGATTTCAAGGCGGCAATGAAAGCGGCGGAAGCCGTGGACGGTTGCTTGAAGGAGTTGGTGGATTGTGCCTTGGCACAAGACTACGCTATTATCGTTATCGCGGATCACGGTAATTCCGATATTATGGTTAACCCTGATGGTTCCCCGCATACGGCACATACCACCAATATGGTTCCCGTATTTTACTTGAACCCTTCGGATGAAGGGCAAGGGATCAAGAACGGAAAACTTGCGGATGTGGCACCTACGGTTTTAAATATTCTTGGGGTTGATACACCGGAGGAAATGACGGGGGATTTGTTGTTTTGATGTGCATGTGTGTGCGGTCGAAAGACCGCACTAAGGGGGTAGTTTTTTTAATTGTGTTTTATGAAGAAGTATTTTTTTTCTCTCTTGATTCTTACTTGCTTGTTTGGAGCTTGTTCAACGGAATCCGTTTCTCCACCGCAAAATGAAGGAAGTAAGGAAATCCATTTCGATGACTACTTCACCGGAAAAGTCTTTTTCGATTTACCCGATTTCCTGGACGCGGAAAGGGAAAACTTTTTGAAGGGCGTTCTTCCTGTAGAGAAAACCGTGGTTTTGAACGGCGCATCGGAAACGCAAACCTTGGACTCCTTGGATTGGGAACTTGAATTGGGGGAATTTTATAAGTCGGATATTAATAAGCCTTCCTTGATGGATAAGTATGCCGTTCGGGAAATTACTTTTGATACGATTGGTGTACGAGCTGTCACCTATGATGCCAAGGAGGGCGAGGATGTTGCCGTAAGGCAAATGGATATTCTCTTTTCAGAAGAAAAAGCTACTTCGGTTACTATCGTAAAGGAAACCAAGAACATGTTAAACGAGGGTCAAAAGCGGCTAAGTTATTCCCGAAACGGATATGAAATAAAAAATATCCGTAGCTCCTTGGGCGGAACTACGGATACATTGGAAATTAAGAGTATGTTTAAAATTTAGTAATTGGTCTGCGAAGATCACTTTTTCGATTACTCTTCGTTAAAAAGCTGGGCTTGATAGCGCCGCTATCATCCCAACCTTTCGCCTTGATTAATCAAAAAATTGATACTTCTCGACATAAAGACCAAAATTTA
>JAHDDF010000656.1 GCA_020629475.1 Saprospiraceae bacterium | reverse complement strand
TGGTCTTTAACGACAACGGTAGAAACTTCGACAAGGACCGTGATCCAAGGAGGATTTATTCCTACAATGGTTCCCGTTCCGTAGTAACCCTTGCCGAAGTAAAACCCGACGGCACCGTAAACCGGTACCCGATGTTCAGCAATAGGGAAGAGGGGATTTTAACCCGACCTAAAGTATGCCGCCAAACCGGACGTGACGAAATGGTGATTTACGGGGAAAGAAACCGTAAATACAAGTTTGCACGGGTGGTTTTTGATTAAGTGGATTTTAGGTAGTAACACGATTACCTAAAACAGCCAATTTCTACCAAAACCTGCCCTTGTTTCATGCCTATGGTTGTAGCATTTTGCCATTTAGTAATAATGCCATACCTTAAGGACTTGAAACAATAAAACGGTATGAAATTCAACAAGTCTTTAGCCGCACTATTTCTAGCGTTGGCGCTTCCTTTTACCACCTTTGCCCAGGATGAACAGCCGGGCATCGATGATATGATCAATAACTTTTTCGAAACCTACCTGGGTTGGTTCGGGACTTTGGTCTTTACGGCAATCCCGCTTTTCGATACGGTAAATGATCAAGGGGAAACGGTTACTATCGGAATACCCATCGTATTAATAATACTGATACTTGGTGCACTATTCTTTACCATTTACTTCAAATTCATCAATTTTAGCGGATTCTTTACCGCCATTAATGTGGTAAGAGGTAAATATGATGACTTTGAAACTGGCGGCGGTGTTGACGTATCCTCCGATATTCCCGGTGGAAAAGACGGTGACCTGCTTGATACCATTCGTGTGGAAGGTGAAAGCGGGCACGGTGAGGTATCCCACTTCCAAGCACTTACAGCCGCACTTTCAGGTACTGTAGGTTTGGGGAATATCGCCGGTGTGGCAGTGGCTTTATCCATTGGTGGACCCGGTGCTACTTTCTGGATGATTTGCGCGGGTTTTCTTGGTATGGCGTCCAAGTTTACGGAATGTACCTTGGGTGTGAAATTCCGTGAAGTAGGACCCGATGGCACCGTATACGGTGGTCCAATGTACTACCTCAGCAAAGGTTTGGACAAGAAAGGGCTTGGTCTTTTAGGAAAGATACTCGCGGTTTTCTTTGCCATAATGTGTATTGGTGGTTCCTTCGGTGGAGGAAACATGTTCCAAGCCAACCAAGCATTCGCTATTTTCCAAAACGTGGTTGGTCCCGAGAATTTCATGTATGATAAAGGCTGGTTGTTCGGTCTTGTTATGGCAGTAGGTGTAGGTATCGTAATTATCGGTGGTATCAAGTCCATTGCCAAGGTAACGGACAAGATTGTTCCTTTTATGGTAGGTGTTTACGTTCTTTCCGCGCTTATCGTTCTTGGTGCGAATGCTTCTTTGATTCCAACCGCCTTCAGTGAAATTTTCAACGGTGCATTTTCCGGTGCCGGTATTTTAGGAGGTATCATCGGTGTATTGATCCAAGGATTCAAGCGTGCCGCATTCTCCAATGAGGCAGGCGTAGGTTCCGCGTCTATCGCCCACTCCGCGGTGAAAACGGATTATGCCGCATCAGAAGGTTTGGTGGCACTACTTGAGCCTTTCATTGATACCGTAATCGTTTGTACAATGACCGCCCTAGTACTTGTGATTTGCAACTTGGACGGTAGCATTATGGCTTACGGTACCGAAGTACCTAATGGTG
>JAHDDF010000655.1 GCA_020629475.1 Saprospiraceae bacterium | reverse complement strand
GGCTTACTTTTTGGAGGGACGGAGTTATTAAGGGTTCTCTTTTACATGATTAAATTTCCAGGAACCGAATTCTTAGCGGAACTCCAAAGTCGGGACAGCTTCCTATTCGGTGCACCGGCACCCGCTTTTTTTGCCTTGAACACTTCGTTTATTTATCGTTTAACAAGGGATTGGCTCATCCGGAAAAACCAAGCGGAAACCAAGGAGGAACCGATTCAAAAACCGGAAACGCCTTCCTCAAATCCTTCCGTTTCCCAAGAGGAATTGAAAAAAATGGAAACATCCTTGAACGAGTTATTACAAACGGATAAAATCTTCTTGAACCCGGATTTAACGCTCAGGGATTTATCCGAAAAATTGGGAAGCACGGAGAAAAAAACCTCCTACCTCTTGAACGGGTACATGAATACGAACTTCTATGCCTTGATGAATAAGTACCGCGTAGAACATTTTAAACTCGAGGTTTCCAAGGGGGATTTAGACAACCTTTCCATAGTAGGCATTGCCTTGAATTGTGGTTTTCCTTCCAAAAGTAGTTTTTACCGTGCCTTTAAAACCGAAGTAGGTACTTCCCCGTCGGAATTCATCAAGAAACTCAATAAGTAATTATTATTCAAATATTTGCATCTCCCATTGCATCCAGTGAAACGTTCCCAATTTCGGGAATGGGTTCCAAAGGAAGCAGTGGAACGCCTTTGAGCGCCTGAAAATGGACTTTCCTTATCCCCGGTAATACTTTTGGTAAAAATCCACGGGACATGCAATTATCCATTCAAGGCATTAGTAAGACTTACCCCAACGGCGTACGCGCCATTGATGACATACATCTTGAAATAAAGGCGGGGATGTTCGGGCTTTTGGGACCGAACGGAGCGGGGAAATCCTCCCTGATGCGAACGATAGCCACCCTTCAAGCACCCGATTCGGGAACGGTATTATTCCAAGGCAAAAACATTTTTGAGGACAAAACCACGTTCCGGAAATCATTGGGATACCTGCCTCAAGAATTCGGGGTTTACCCCAAGGAAACGGCGGTGTCCCTGTTGGACTACTTCGGGGTATTGAAAGGTATCGCGTCCAAGACGGAACGACGAAACGCCATTGAGCGGGTGTTGGCGCTCACCAATCTTACCGATGTCAGAAACAAGCGGGTTAGTACTTATTCCGGCGGAATGCGGCAGCGTTTCGGGATAGCGCAACTGCTCTTGAATAACCCGTCCGTGATTATCGTGGATGAACCTACGGCAGGACTGGACCCCTCGGAACGGACAAGGTTCTTGAATGTATTACGCACGGTAGGCAATGAGAACATCGTCATTTTTTCTACCCACTTGGTAGAGGACGTCAAGGAATTATGCCATGAAATGGCAATCGTTGACAAAGGAAAAATACGTGTAAAAACCTCTCCTAAAAAAGCGACCGATGGGCTACGCGGGATGATTTGGGAAGCACCTGAATCCGAATCTACCGTTAAGCAGGCAGATACAATTTTAAGTAAGCGTTTCAATGAGGATAACCAAACCCTAATACGGGTGTACGCCAAAAATCAACCCTCTCCTGAATTCACATCCGTTAATGCGAAGTTAGAGGATTTCTATTTCTTGACCCTAAATCAATAACCATATGAAAAACCCGATATTTTTATTTGAAATAAAAAAGGGCTTTTCATCGCCTATTTTTTACGGA
>JAHDDF010000135.1 GCA_020629475.1 Saprospiraceae bacterium | reverse complement strand
AAGAACTGCGGGTTAACAGCAAAAGGAAATATAACAGGTCGCACCTCCGGCGCTTAATTTTATATTGCAAATTGCCTTCAAATCATTGTATGCCTCTCCGAGGCAAAAATACCCTTAAGATTTTTTGTCAATACAGCTAGATGTTAGACGTTAAACAGTTGTTCACTAAAATAACTAAACAGAATCCAATGTCTAATGTCTAATGTTTTGATTTTTAGTCAAATGCACTAGTTTGGGTTAGCAGCACAATTGCCTATCAGAGCGCAAAGCAAAAAAAGCGCGGAAGCTCTTTTGCTCCCGCGCTTACAACAAAGAAGAATCTGCTCACAAAACGCTACATGAATGAAAACTCTATCTATTAACCTATTTCGTTTTATTAACCTTGAAAGGGCAGGGCGGATTTATGGGCAATGATTTTTAAGTCACCTTCGGCATCCTTGATGAAGCACATGGTGTATTCCGTTTTTATCTCCTCGCCGTTTTGGTCCTTGAAGTAGTAGTTGCCCATGGCAAGTGCCATGTTGCCGTCCTCGTTGATGATGCCCGCGTTTTCCCATCTTACGTTGGTCCAACGGTTTAGTGCAAAACCCGTGTCTTCAGGGTAGGCTTGGTTTCCGCCGATGAAGTAGCTTAGAGCCCCTTCAAAAGTGGTACGGAAAGGCTTTTCTTGGGCTTGGGTGGGCTTGAAGAGAACTTTACCATCATCGAAACCGTAGAATTTTTCGATATGCCGGCGTGCCGCCTCTTCGTAATCGCCACCGTTTTCATATGCCACTCCGATTCCCGTAAGACTTACGCCCCAGGCTTTTTGCGCACGCAATACCTCCGATTCCGTTATGCGGTCCCGGATGTTTTCCCCGTTCATCTCCCTTTGGCAAGAATCGAAGAGGATTAACATGAATGCCAAAGCAGCAATGGAGCCCATAAAAGTCAGTACTTTACTTGTTGCATTTTTCATGTTCAATATATTTACGTGCTTAAAAAATAGTTTTACTATTATTAATGTTTGTAATTATAACGATTGGTGCCTGCTTTGGTTTAAAGAATGACGGATTTTTTTGGTTTTTTCCGTGATTTTTTACCACTCGTTCAATAAAAACCGAAGTTCGGTTTCCATTGCGAACCTACCTACCCTTAATTCCACTAATTTCAAGCGGTTAGCGATGAATTTCTCTTGCCTTTTATTCAATAAGAAAACGGAACTTTCACCATAGGAGAACTTTTCCCGTTCCCCTTCCAAGAGCTTTCGTGAATTGATGACGTTTTGTGTCTGGATTTCTACTTGATCGCCCAATAATTTGAACTGTTCATAGGCGGCTATTGCCTTATTTAGCATTTGATCCCGCTTGAAAAGCAATTCTTGTCTTCCGCCCTCCGCTTTTAACTCATTGAGTTGGATTTGCGCCTTTTCCGAACGACGTTGGATAGGCATGGAAAAATCCAAACCGTACTGCACATTGGTAGAGGTGAAAAAGGGGATATCAGGATCACCCGAACTACCGAATAAAGGGTTTAACTTGATTTTCAATTTAGGCTTAAGCTTCTCCCTTTTTAAATCACCCTCGATTTCATAAGAACGGATAAGAAGCTCCTTGTCCCTGATTTCGGGGTTAGCGGAAACGACCGCCATGATATCTTGGGAGAAAAACGGGTTTTCAAGGCTATCCTCCAAGCGGCTAGGGTCCAGATTTTGGGTTTCCCGTCCCTCGGGCAAGTAATTCTCCATGTTGGCAAGGGCTTTTTGTAAACCCATTTTCCCTTTGTTTAATAATGCCTCCCCTTCACCCACGATTAAGTAAGCCTCTAGGGTGTCGATGGCGGGTTTGTCGCCGTTCAGGAAGGATTCTCGGGTGGCATTTAAGTACTCTTGGGCGAGTTCCAATCCTTCCTCTAAAATGATGACGGACTCCTTGTACAATTGCCAATTGAGGTAAGCCAAACCCGCTTGGTACTTTAGTTCGTTCAAGAGTTTTTGGCGCTCGTTCAAGGAGCGTGCGCCATTGATTTCCGCCAGACGTCTGCCTGTCCGTGCCTCGTCGATGAGTAAGCCTTGCCAGAGGTTGGCTTCAATGCCGATGGACCATAGCCCCGAGGTAGGCGTATTGGCTTCGGGGTTCAAGTAATTACCGCTAGCCAATGAGTAGCCTCCCTTGACGGAGAAACCGTAAGGCGTCGGAAGTTCTGCTTCCGTATCCCAAACGCGGTAGTAATTTTTACGCCCGAATTCCTTACCGGAAAAACCGGATTGAATACGCGTGTCAAAAGCGCCTTCTGCATTTAATGCGATGGCTTCCGCCACGGAGATTTTCAAGTCCGCCGCCTTGGAAATCGGATGGCTTTTCAAGACTTCCTCCATATAGGAATCATAGGACAGGACTTCCGTTTGTCCCTGAAGGAGGTAATGTAGAAGCAAGGACATTGCAATGGAAAAGAATACCTTTCTCATGTTATTCGTATTGCTGACGGTCGTATGGGGAAATCTATTACTTGACGGATCTTAAAGGTGCCTTCTTTTTGACGTCCTCGGATTCTAAACCTTCCGTGTAAAAATCGGCAGGGAAACCATTGAGTTGGCGCCAGATTTCATACCACAGCGGAACGCGTTTCAGGAGGATGAAAGCTTCCGCGCCTGAGCCCATCCTTAATAGTTCCGGCCATTCTTTTCCGTCTTCTTCGGGTGCGATGAGAATCCGGTATTTACCGTTATCGCTGATAAAGCGATCAATTGCCACCACCTTTCCTGGAAAAGTACCGGTGGCGGTATTGGGCCAACCGCTAAAAATGAACGCGGGCCAACCGTCGAATTGTAACCGCACCTCATTTCCGATACTTAGTAAAGGTAGGTCATAGGGCTCCACGTAGATTTCTACCGCGAAATCGTACTTGTCCGGGACGATGGTCATGATGTCCGCGCCTTCCTTGATGATTTCCCCGATTCCCTTCTTGATGGTTTTAGTGATAAAACCGGCTTGGGGTGCCTTGATATAATACAAGTCTTGCCTGAGGGTGTAGTTGCTTAGCTGGTTCTTTAATTTTGACGTTTCCGCTTCGGCATTTAACTCCGCGGTAAGGGCGGAGAACCTATCGGATTCCGATTTAGCCAATTTATCGGCATATTCCCTATCCACTGCCGAGGTTTCAAGTTTAAGTACGCCCAGCTCATTCCTTAAGTTAATAACCTTGTTTTGTTGTACCCTTACCTTGGCTTGTGTTTGCTGGTACTTAACCCTTTTTTCCTCCAATTGAGTCAAGGACTTTAGCCCTTTATCAAAGAGTTCTTGGGTTCGGTCCAACTGTTTCTTTGCGATATCCGCATCCGTTTGAAAGGCGATAAGATCAATGCTGTCGCTTTCGATTTTTACTCGCGTTTGCATCATCTTATTCGTGATTTGCTCACGTTTAAGATCACGTGCCGCTTCAAGTGCCCGGTATTGTTCCTTCAAG
This sequence comes from Saprospiraceae bacterium, assembly GCA_020629475.1. Lineage (GTDB taxonomy): Bacteria > Bacteroidota > Bacteroidia > Chitinophagales > Saprospiraceae > JAHDCE01. Next base: position 7,178 of record JAHDDF010000135.1, on the reverse strand, counting down.
GAATTGGCTTTCGCCCGATAGCCGTCCGCGCTGCCCGCTTTTGCCCTGACTTGCTCATCCGTGCGGTTCACCAGTTCAGGGTCGAAGTAATCCGACTTTACCTCGGAGATGTAAGCTATGGTATCACCTTTTGCCACTAGGTCCCCTTCACGTACGAACCATTCCTCCAATCTACCTGAAATAACGGATTGCACCGCTTGGGGTTTTTGCTGGGGGCTAAGGGTCGAGAGGTAGCCTTTTGCCCTGATGTTTTGCGTCCAAGGCAGGAACAGGCAAGCCCCGAATACAATGGTAAAAGCCAGGATGAAATAAATAATCCTGTTACCTGAACGTTTGTCGGAGACTTTTTTGAAGGAGTTAAATCCCCTGGAGTAAATCTCCTTACTGATGCTCGTGTTTGAAATATTAAGCATGGCTAAATGTAGTTTAGGGAAAGTACGTGATCGGATTTTTCGGTCCAGTACGGATTATCGGCGATAACGAAAACGGTCCATCCTTTATCGGGGGACATGATGAAATCAATGATGTCTTTCTTTTCCTTGTCCTCGATAAATTGAAGCGGGTCTTCCATAAGCAAAAGTCTTGGATTCCCTACGATCGCCCTTGCCAGCATTAGTTTCTGGATAATGCCTCTAGGAAGTCTGCGTCCTCCGGGGTCGATTTCCGTATCAAAACCTTTTTCCGCCTGACGGATGAAGTCCGACAGATTTAAGGCATCCGCTATTTCCCACAGTTGATTGGGGTCAATGTCCCTGCCTAGGCAAATATTCTCGGATATGGTACCGTCAAAAAGTTGGTTGGTCGGGAGTATCATACCGATATTCCTAGAGAAATAATCCCAGTCCCAAGCGCTTATATCAAAACCATTGATAATGATTCTTCCTGAAGTGGGCTTGTGCAAACCTCCAAGAAGGTGGAGTAGGGTAGACTTGCCCGTTCCGGAGTCCCCTTTGAGTACCGATTTCTCGCCGGCGGTGATTTCCAGGTTTAGATTTTTAAGAACGGGTGCTTTCGAATCCGGGTATTTGAATTCTAGGTCTTTTGCCTCAATGTTCAATCCGCCGTTCAGTTCCGGTTTGAATTTTCCTTCATGTTGATCCAATTCCAAATCCGTTACGTAACCGATTTTTTCAAGCCCGGTCAAAACATCATAAGCGGTATCGAGGGTGCGGATAAGTTTCTCTACGGAATTAATAATAAGGATGATAATAATTTCCGACGCCACGAACTGCCCTATATTCATGGTTCCCTCAAAAACGAGATAACTTCCAAGGAGCAAAAGACCTGCGGCAAGGATGATTTTAAATCCTACGAAGAACCGGAATTTGTTCAAAAGAATTTTAAAATGGGATTCTCTAGCATCCAAGTAACCGCAAGCGATTTCGTCGGTTCGATTCAGGTGGAGGCTAGCGGCTTTTACTTGTTTAAAGGTTTTGCCCGTACGGGCGATTTCCTCTAGCCAATGCGCCATGTTGTACTTGTATTTGCTTTCGGTTAGGCTGGTGGATAAACCAACGGGGCCGGTAAAACGGAGTATAAGCCAAAGGAGGAAAAAGAGGACCAAGCCCAGGATGATGAAATAAGGACTGTAAATCGCAAGTAGTATTAAGCCGTAAAATATTTGGAATGCAGCTAGGGAAAGGTCGATAAGAATCTTGGGCAGACCCTTTTGTAAGGTTAGCGTATCAAAAAAACGGTTCGCCAATTCAGGATTGTGGATTTTATCCAAAGCGGACAATCTTATCCTTGGAAAACGATAGGCGAATTCGAAGGACGATCTCACGAATAAGTCCTGTTGGATGTTTTCCACAATCCTGAGTTGCCGGATTTGAAGGACGCCTGCCGCCGCGATTCCAAGGAGTACAAATCCTACCAAAATCAACCAAGAGGAACTTGCCTCGCCCATTTGAATGAAGTTGATGATGGCTTGTATGCCCAAGGGTAATGAAAGGTTAACCAAACCAATCAATACGGCGTAAAAGTAGATTCGGTTAATATCCCTTTTGTACGGTTTCATCATTCGTCGGAACCGCCGAAGGGGATTCGGTTTGTTTTGCATGGTAAATGGTTATTTGCTTCCGTTTTCTAGGGGGACAGGGAAACGGACCCTTCATTGACATTAAAAACGTTGGTTTTGTTGATGACTCTTTCCTTGAAATTTCTGAGTTCATCCTTTTTCGGTAGATAAGGGAAGGAAGAGTGGTGGAATTCAATCTGGAGCTTTCCGCTTCCTGTTTTTATGTACCCCATGGTATACTCCACTTTTAATTCCCTGCCGTCCATATCCATGAAATAATAATGACCGCCAACGGTCGCCCTATTTTCACGTGGGAGGAAAAACTTATTACTGAAACGGACGTTAGCCCAAGGTTTTAAGGCAAAGCCCGTGTCCTCGGGGTAATCTTGTCCACCGCCCACGAAATAGGAAACGGTTCCTTCAAGGTCGTACCTAAAGGGTTCCATTATAGCGGTAGAAGGTTTGAAAAGTATATCCCCTCGATCAACGGCATACAGGGAACGGAAAATACGGCGTGCCTCGATGGTGCAAGCAGGGTGGTCGTTTTTTAGGGTACCCAATTTAAGGATGGCTACCGCCCACTCCTCTTGTGCTTTACGGATTTCGAATTTGGTTATCATGGCTCCTTACGTTTTAAAGGTGTAAAATGGAAAGGCATTGTCGCCTTAAGGAAGGAGCACAAGAAAACAAGGAGGGATTAGCCCGTGGCTAAACGATCGCTTTCAAGATCATGTCCTTGTAAAATTCCACAACGGCATCCTCACCGTCCACGTTGTCCGTGAGTCTAGGTAGATGCTCGGAGAAGAACCGTTGGTGGTGCGCTCCTTCAATAGCCGTGGAGATAAGCATGTGCGGGTACTTGTAAGCGGGGTTAATTTCCGTAATAATATCGCTGACTCTTCCAACTACCCGTTTGTAAGCGGAAAAAACGCCGCCTTTGTTTTCATTGTCCACTTCACGTGTGAGGTAGACTTTTGAGGATTCCGAAAGAACGATTTTGTTCAATTTTACGGTATCCATATGGGGCAGTTTCCATTCATCACTCACCGGTGAGGTTAGTATATGAACCGCCTTTATTAATCTTTCCTTGGGGGAGGTAATATTGGCAAGACTAAAAACCAAGCGGTATTCCGTCCAAACCCAATACCAATTTACCAAGTACAAGAGCAATTTATGTTTGTTCTCGAAGTACCTGTAAATGGACGCCTCCGTGGAGTCAATTTTTTTCGCCAGTTTCTTGAACGTCAAATCCTCGAATCCGATTTCAAGAGTTAAATCAAGCCCACCGGAAATAATGCGTTGTCCCAAGTTGCTGGAAGAGGGGTCCTTGAGAAAAATATTCTCATTGACCTTGATCTGGATATTTGAAATTAACCTGTGCATACCGTAAATATAATAGTATTGCTAACAAACTTAAAATTTATCTTCCGCCTATCTCCAAAATTCGGGGGCGGACTTTTCCGCCCCCGTAAAATCATCTCTAATTACGGTATGAAACTTTTATGATGGAGGCGTTATTCCGTTTTGTAAAACGAACGCTCGTTAATTTTTTTAGTATTTGAACCCGTCTCCATGGCGTTGGGATCCATGAGCATGGGCATATCCCCGTCGGATATGATGACTTTTGTATTGGGCGAACTCGCCAGTTTCATGAATGCCTCGATGGATTTGAATTGAAGGATTTCCGGGCTCAAACCTTCCGCGATAATCTTCTGCGCGTCCCTGACGCCTTCCGCTTCAATCCGTTTCCTGTCGGCTTCCCTTTGGGCTTCCTGAAGTACGAATTCCATTCGAAGGGCCTGTTGCTCCGCCTCAAGTTTTTCCTCGATTGCCCTTGCTAGGTTAGGCGGCAGTTTAATACTTTTGAAAAGAACTGCTTCTACGGATATTCCCTTGTCAATCAGTATTTTTTCCATGTGTTCCTTGATGGCTGTCTCAATTTCCCCGCGTTGCCCGGTGTGCATGTCCTTGGCAAAGAAGTTGGACGAGACATCCGCTATTGCCGAACGGAAAACCGGAAGGATGACGTTTGACTCGTAATTCATTCCTACGGTCCTTAATAAATCCGGGGCCGCTTGCGGAATGACATTGTAGAGGATGGAGATTTCAGCCCCTATGTTTAATCCTTCCTTGGACGGCAGCATCAATGAAACCTCAAGGTTTTCTGTTTGTACGGGTACTTTAATGATTTTGGCGGTAAAGGGATTAAACACTTTTAAGCCCTCGGTGTAAGGGGTGTCCGAGTACTTTCCGAGCTTCCGTTTGACACCGACTTCTCCTTCCCGTACGACAGCGCACCCTATTAGAAAGGATGCTGAAACAGTCAAGATTAAAACTCTAACTAAGTTCTTCATAATGAATCAATGTTATTGGTTGATATGAATACATTCCCGAAGGAATGGAGTATTAAGATTTGTTTTTTGATAGTTTTACTATTCTTTTTGTAATTATAACAACCATTTTGAATTGTACTTGTTTAATGAGCACTAACAAAAATCAATAAAAAATTTTCTAACCATGCTTAAGAATCTTATTTTCAGCTTGTTATGTTGTTCGATTTTTTTTGTTGGTTCTATGGACGCTCAAACCTCCAGGATGAGTAATTATCCGGTAGGTAAGACTTCCTCCACTGAAAACATGTACGGAACCAACCTCAGATACCTCCTGGATGCGGAGGAAAAAGTGAAGACGTTTAACCTGCAGGGCGCTCTTCTGTCCTTGGATTCAGCGGTAGAGCAATACCCCGGAAGTGCGGAAGCCTATGTATTACGGGCACGATTAAAAGCTAAGCTAGGTATGGCAACCGAGGCGCGTCAAGATGTGTCAAAGGCATTAACCTTGAATCCGTATGCCGTTGATTTATTCGGGTACAATGGATCCAATGGGTTAAGACGGGTATTGGCATTAAATCCCTCCTCTGATTTACGTCCATTGGATATTGATAACCGGATAGCCGATTATCTAATGAATGTATCGTTGATAAATTCACCTGAGTCCGGTTTGGAGGTGAAATCCGCCTTATTGGGCGAGGTTCTTTACTTGATAGGGGAGGAGGATTACAAGGAGGCAAATTTGGTAGCCTTGGAGTTAGCGGATTCCTTCCCGAGTTCTTATCTAGCCATGGATTTGCTTGGCTTAAGTTACTTGAAACTCGGGAATGCGGATGCGGCGATTGAAGCGCTTTCAAAGTCCGTTTCCTTAAAGCCTGATTTCGGTATTGCTTGGTTCAATTTTGCGATGGCGGAGAAACTAAAAGGTAATACGGAGGCTTACGAAAAATACTTAAATCGTGCCATCGAGTTAAATGACAACCTTACGAAAGCCTATTTCGAAAGGGCGATACTTCTTAAAAGCCAAGGGAAACCCCAAGAGGCAATCGATGATTACACCGCGATTATCGAAATTAGGGATAATGATGGCAAAGCCTTGATAAACCGTGCACTCACCAAAAAAATATTGGGGGATTACACCGGTGCACTTGCTGATATTAACCGTAGTATTGAGGCAAGGCCGGACGATGCGGATTTGTATTTTAATAGAGGTAATATTCAGTCCTTATTCGGTAGGAACCTCCAAGCGGTGGATGATTTTACGAAATGCATACAATTGGATCCCGAAAGGGGAGCGGCATTTTATAATCGTGCCGTACTGCATTTTAAATTGTATGACTACGTTTCCGCTTGTTCGGATTTAGAGTCGGCCATGATATTGGGCTATGAGCCCGCCGGGGAATTGATGCAGTTTATGTGTTCGGATTAATGAGCCATGAAAAAGAAAAAGCGGTTGCGAAATGAATTCGCAACCGCTTTTTGTGACCCCGACAGGACTCGAACCTGTAACCTGCTGATTAGAAGTCAGCTGCTCTATCCAGTTGAGCTACGGGGCCTCAGCTCCGCTTTTAAGCGGGGCAAAGGTAGTAAAAAGCTACATATCCAAAAGGGAAATTCTCTAAAAAAGGTTCCGCGAAGGAAGAAATTATTCTTCATCCGGGATTTCTTTTTTCCAACGGGAGTGGGAGAAGATGTGGGCACCAAGGTCAACCGCTGTTTTTAGACCGATTAAAAGCAGCACAAAAACCGTTGGGGTATTGAAAGTTAGCAATAGGATTGCCCCAAAAATTACTACGAATTGCTGGATGAAAATGCGGGTATAAGGCTGGAACATTTGTTGTCCCATGTGGACCCGCTGATATTCTTTTCCTTTGTACCAATTGGCATAAAAAGAGTGGGCATGACTACCGATAATGGATAACAATCCGGGAATGAAAAACGGTACGCTTCCCATTAGGAAGCCCGGGATGTCGGCGGGATTATCTAGTAAATGCCCCGCATCCTCGGCAAAGAATGTGGTAAGGATTACGAATTGGACGAAGATGAAAAAATTGTAATGCACCAAGAAAAATCCGGACATGAACACCTTCCCGAAAATGGCGCAGCCCGAATTCCCCATTTTTTCGAAATCCTCTATCTGCCGTCTTTGCTTGGCGGTCATGTTTGCGGTCTTGGGCGTACCCGAAGCCATAAAGATTTTCGCCACGTTGAAAATACCGATGATGAAGGTTTCCGCGAAGTAAAAGACTAGCACGTCAAACACCGCCCAGCCACCCAGGAGGACACCAATGACCGGAACTAAATTGGCAAGAACCAAGGTAATATTGGTCCCTTTGGCGTATGGTGTTTTTTCGATGATGCGCATGACGTACGGAAATTGATTGTTTTTCTACCGTTGGTGAATCCGAAGGAGTATTGTTAGATCGAAAGGCTTAAATTTGGAAGCCAAATTATCCAAATAATCCGAAAATAATGAAGCCTTTACTCTTCCTTTTTATCTCTTTGTCAGGGAGGGGGAATAGTATTTATTTGGACAATATCAATGTAATTTCCTCCCAAGACATCGTCTCCACCACCAACATCCAATCCCTTCAATCCTTCACTATTTCCCCGAATCCTTCCAGGGATTTCGTGGATGTATCGGTACAATTCGAGAAGAATACCTCCTCGGAATTATTGATTCATGATGCGATGGGAAGACAGTTATACGCCAGCCGTCAGGAAATGGCTACCGTAAACGAAAGGATAAACCTTGGGGATTTCTCTAACGGGGTGTACTTCGTGAGTTTGAGAAGCGGCGGAAAGGTCGTGACCGAGAAATTGGTGGTGGC
>JAHDDF010000654.1 GCA_020629475.1 Saprospiraceae bacterium | reverse complement strand
AAAAGCATCAAGCGATTAAAAGAGGCGGGAGTCGAAGTGCTTTCAGGTGTTTTGGAAAATGAAGGTCGGTTTGGGCTAAGGCGCTTCCTGACGGTTATGGAGAAAAAACGTCCTTACATTATCCTTAAGTATGCCAGGAGCCGGGATGGTTTTATTTCCAAAAGGGATGAGCAAACTTGGCTTACAGGACCTTTTGTGAAACGCTTGGTACATAAGTGGCGAGCGGAGGAGTCGGCTATCTTGGTGGGGCGAAAAACGGCGCAAGTAGATAATCCCGAACTGACTACCCGATTATTTCCGGGGAAGAGTCCGCTTAGGGTGCTTCTTGATTCAAGAGGTGTTGTTCAAGGGGAACAAAAATTATGGGGCGATACATCCTCTACGCTTCTGGTTACAAGTTCCAAGCGTGTTGCGGATGGTTCGTCCGTTCTTCATGTACCGGAAAAAAGGGATTTCCTTCCTAGATTGATGGAGGAGCTACTTCGACTTAAATGTAATTCACTTATAGTTGAAGGCGGGGCTATAACCCTCCAATCCTTTATCGATGCCGGGCTATGGGATGAAGCCAGGGTCTTTACGGCTCCTATTTCTTTAGGGGCGGGAGTTAGGATGCCCTTGTTAAAAAATGCCTCCTTTTATTCGGAAGAAATATTGGATAAGGATCATTTACGGATTTTTATAAACAATAACCAATCATGAGTAGCGGATTAACCTATTTGTTGTTGAGTGTTGCTTCCTCTACTTTAATTGCCTTGATTTTTAAGGGTTTTCAGAAGTACGAGGTAAATACCTTTCAAGCCATTGTGATAAACTACTTGGTTTGTATCCTTACGGGTAGCCTTATGATGGGCGCGTTCCCCTTGGCTGAGCCATTTTGGGAAGAGCCTTGGTTTCCCTATGCTCTTGGGTTGGGTTTGCTTTTTATCGTAGGGTTCAACATTGTTGCCAAGACCATACAGGTTTTTGGGGTGACCATCGGTTCAGTGTCTCAGAAAATGTCCTTGATACTCTCCGTGTCCTTCGCGATCCTATATTTTAAGGAGGCTTCGGATTTTGTGAAAATCCTAGGTATTATTCTGGCATTAGTTGCCGTAGTCCTAACCAACCTTCCTTCAAAAAAGGAGAAAAAGGACGAGGGAAGTAATAAGGCAAAATACTTTTACCTCATCGCGTTGACCTTCCTTACGAGCGGGATTATTGAAATACTTTTGCAATACGTTGAGATAAGGGTTGCCTCCCAAAGCGAGGATGCTTCGTTCGTTGTATTTCTCTTTGCTTGCGCCTTTTTCTTCGGTTCTTGTTATTGGTTGTTGAATCTGTTTCGGGGCAAGATGAAACCAGCCGCGAAAAATGTAGTAGCGGGAGTAGTACTCGGAGTCCCGAATTTCTTCTCCATTTACTTCTTGATGTTGGCGGTAGGTGAATGGGGTGGCTCAGTAATTTATCCGGTAAATAATGTGGGGATTATCGGACTTTCCGCCGTGTTGGCGTTCATGATTTTCAAAGAGAAGATTTCCAAACTGAATTGGCTGGGTGTTGTTTTGGCAATGCTCGCGATAGCCATGATTGGTTTTTCCCAAAGTATTATCTCCCTGTTGGGCTAATGGTTGTAAAATAAAAAAACCCTCACCTTGCGGCAAGGGTCTCTAACCCAAACAAATAAACACAAAAACTACTTTTAAACAATCT
>JAHDDF010000653.1 GCA_020629475.1 Saprospiraceae bacterium | reverse complement strand
CGGTAAAATCCGATTCTAAAAGTTGGTCCACATAAGACGTGGAAACGTTCACGTCATCGGCGTGTAACGCGCGGACGATGGTGGTGAGCAGACGGTCATCCACTTCCTTGAATTCCTCCTTGTCCTTTTCCAGTAAACGGTACTCCGGATGGCAGGAAATGGTATTGTAACGGAATTGGTAATGCTCCGAGAGGTAGCGTTCCGTAAGCCCAAGGACGCGGGCGGTTTTTCCCTTGCGGCGTTTCTTTTGCTTTCCGTCCTCCGCTTCCACGGGTTTATAGTTCGGTTCCATCGGTGAGCGTCTTTAGGTCTTCGGGTTTGATGAAATTGGCAAGCCCCGGATCAATGCCGTAAGACATTGCCAAGGCTTGCAGGTTCCTGATTTTTTGGCGGAGCATTTCCTTCTCCTTGTCGGGATCGGTAATGTCCCGGACGTTTCCCCTCGATACTTGCAGCGCCAAGGCGATACCGTCCAGTAATCCCTTGGTTTTCTCCTCGAAGGCGTGGCAAGTACCAAGGAGGTGGTTCATCTTATTGATGTACCCTTTTCGGGCGTTGTCGGATTGGGCGTAGGAAACGAGATTGTCCCGCTCCTTTTCCAAGACCGCCAGAAAACGTTTTCTAGCGGTGAGAAAATCCTCCAAATCCTTTTTGATTAATTCATTGAGCATTGCCTCTAATCGTTTTGATGCCGCTCCTTACCACCGTTTCCGAAATCCCCGTGATATCCATCACTTTCCGCGTACTCACCGCCTCGTTTTGTGCCGCTAGTTCCCGCATTGCCGCCTCTATGCGCTCCAAGTTGCGGAGGTAATCGGCGCGGGGTTTACGCACGGTTTTTTTCCCTCCGCTTTTTAGGGGGCGGAGGGCTTGGGAAAATTTCCCGGCGTCGGGTTTTGTCCTTGGTTTTGTAGGGTATTCGTCGGAATCGGTGAGTTATGCGGCTTACTCGCCGGAATCACCGGTTTTTTAAGCTTGGGCGATTTCCCCGCCACGTTCATGATCAAGCGTAGCTCCAAGGCGAAACCGAGCCATAAAACGGTGAATAACATGATGCGGGTGGCATCGGTATAATCATCGTGTAACCATATATCCGCGATGTGGGAAAACTCGTAGGTTTCCACGCCGGTCAAGGCGGCGGAGAATAAAATCCCGATTAAAGCCTTGCCGTATTTTCCCTCGTAACTCTCCGATACCGCTTGTATCCCGAAGGCGAAACGAGCGCCTTGGATAATGAGGGCGATGGATATGCCCGCCAAGTAGACGAAGCCCGTATCCATGCGATCGGAGAATACGTCCACGTAGAAAAAGAGTTGGATGCCGCCCGTTACGAGAAATGACAGCACCAAGGCGAGGAGCCCCACGCCGGGGGAGAATTTGAGTAAGCTTTTAAGCGTTTCCGAAAACATGATTTGCATTTTTGGACAAAGGATAGCCCCTTCGCCCTAGAGCGAATTCCACCGTTTGCCGTTCCGTTAATTGAAAATTCCCCGTAGGAAGCTCACCGGATCCGAAGGGATTCCGATGCCGTAATGGGTTGGGGAGTCGAACCCCTGCTTGGTTCCTCCGGTGGAACCCCGACTTGGTAAGCGGATGAAAAACGGGAGCCCCGAAGGGCTCCCGAACCCATCTACTAAAAACACAAAACGATTGTTCTTTATGCCGCTGCCGTTCTGGGCAGGGGCGGGAA
>JAHDDF010000134.1:7449-10628 GCA_020629475.1 Saprospiraceae bacterium | reverse complement strand
AGTTTTGTTTTATTCACTTTTTTTATTTTTTTGTAAAGTTAGGCAAATATCAATTAGTTTTCCCGCAATGAAACACATACTCCGTAGGAAACCCTTTAATCCGCACCACTTCCGGCTGACCGAAAATTTCAGAAAAACGGGGGATATGCCTTTTAGCGTATAACACTTGGCTGTAAAAACCCCCTTCCCGTAAAATATCCTTGGAATCTTGAATAATGGCATTGCCTACCTCCTTGGGGAAAAAAGAGTAAGGAATGGAAGCAATCACCACATCCACCGGTTCTTGGATATGCTCCTTCACCGTTTGGGCACCGTCATTAATGATGATAAGCCGCTCATCCGGGATGTCCTCCCTGACTTCTTTGCAAAACTTCTCGTTGATCTCGAAGGCGTAAACTTTTGAATTGGCATTTACCCGATTCAAAATCTCACGGGTAATGTTTCCCAATCCCATTCCGTATTCCACAATAATACAATCACGATCCGTCGGGACTTTTTTACATATTTCCACCTCTACTTTCCTACTCGTCTCGAAGAGCGCCCCGGTAGTGAAGACGTTCTTGGCAAAATTTAATTTGCTCTTGATTTTTTTCATGTCCATATAAGGCTCGGTTTTTGGTCGGAGGATAAATATACCCATTTCAAATAAATGCCCAGTAAAACGGAATAAGCAATAAATATTGCGATTTAATATATTTGTTTCCTGATGCGAACAGGGATACCTCATATCCGGAAAACCAAACTACCCGCTTTGATACTTGGGTTTTGTCTGTTGCCGATATTGGCAATGGCGCAACTTCTTTTCCCTCAGGAGGTACAATTTGAACCTAAAGGCGGTTTTTACGCTACAAGCCAAGAAATTTCTCTAAGCCACGAGGAGGAAGGTGCCATCATTTTCTACACTTTGGATGGTTCGGAACCGGATAAAAACACCCTTCGGTATACTCGTCCGTTTTATACGGATACTACGGTAGTAGTTCGTGCGGTGGCATTGAAACCCAATGGCACCCGGTCTAGAATTGAATCATCCACCTATTTTATCGATGAGCCGGAAACGGATTTTGCGGTCGTTTCCTTGGCGGTCCCGCCCAAGATGCTATTCGATTCCATTGTCGGGATTTTTGAGGAAGGGGTTAAAAATGATTTAACGGGAGCAGGGAATTACGGCGCCAATTATTGGAGCCGTCAAGAATATTTCATGAACGCGGAAATTTTTGAATCCAATGATTCCTGCGTGTATCGTTCCCCTTGTGGTTTCCGACTTTTTGGTGGTGTAAGCCGTCAATTTCCCCAGAAATCCCTAGCTATTATTTCGAGATTACGATACGGGGACAAGCGTTTCAGGCATCAATTATTCCCCAATACCAAGGAGGATAAATACAAGTTCCTCATTCTTAGAAACGCCGGTTCCGATTGGGGAAAAGCCCACGGAAGGGATGCCGTTATTACGGATATGGTGGACGATTGGGATATACTCAAACAAAATCATCGTCCTTGCCACGTGTACCTGAACGGGAAGTATTGGGGCGTGTATTATATCCGCGAAAAAATCAATTCCTATTTCGTGGCTACCCACGTGGAAGGTGTGCATCCGGATACCATGGATTTGATAGAGCACCGTAAAGCGCTCCGGAAAGGAACGCTGGATTCTTACAATACCCTCTTGAAATTCCTAGCGGACGTGGACATGTCCAAGAAGGAGAATTATGAGTTTTTGAAGGGGTTAATGGACGTTGCCAATTACGCGGATTATAAACTCCTTCAGATATTTATTGATAACCAAGATGCCGGCGGTAACATCAAATTCTGGCGCTCCGATGATTTCGACGGAAAATGGCGCTGGATTTTATACGATACCGATTGGGGTTTCGGGCTCATGCGCGGCGATGCTTTTGAATTTAACTCCTTGGATTTCCACTTGGAACCCGAGGGACCGGACTGGCCCAATCCGCCTTGGTCGACATTCATCCTTAGGCGGTTAATGGAGAACCCGGAATTCGAGGCATTCTTCGTTAATCGCTTTTGTGATAGATTAAATACTACGCTTCGTACGGATACTATGACGGCGCATATTGACCGCCACCAAGCAAAAATGGCTTCAGAAATGCCCCGCCAATGGGAGCGTTGGGATCATTCAGAAAGAGTTTGGAACATCCATTACAACCGGATGCGACGTTTCGCCCGGAAACGCCCAGCCGTTATGCGGCAGCATTTGGAGGAAAGGTTTAATACCGGCAAAAGGGTTTCGCTTACCGCCAATGCGGAGGGTAGGGGAAGCGTATGGATCAACGAAAACCTAAAAGCCTCCTACGTCAAAACCGTGTCCGGGGAATATTATGAAAACTATCCCGTAACTATTCAGGCGCGCCCTCGTCTTGGATGGCAATTCTCCCATTGGGAAGGAAGTGATGATCCTAGCCCAAATTTGACATTGAATTTAAAAGGACGTTCCTCCGTTAGTTTGAAAGCTATTTTTATTCCGCTTACTACGGAATTAGAAGATAAGGTTCATTTTAATGAAATCAGTTGTTTTAATCATAAAACGGGTGATTGGTTGGAAATAAGAAATGGCTCCGAAGAAAGAATTAATCTTGAAGGTTGGATTATAAAAAACCGTAAAAAGGAATATAAACTTCCCGCTAAATGGCTGGCGGCAGGTGATTATGTAGTGGTGGCGAAAGATACATCCTTGTTTGCTCAAACCTTTCCCGTGAAGGCGAGGCACATAGTCGGTAATTTTGATTTTGGTTTGGATAAATTTACGGATAAACTAGAATTATATACCGCCCGTGGCGCAACCGTAGATACATTTACCTATAATATCCAAACGCCCGGTAGGTCCTTTACTATTGATTTAAGGGAACCTCAATTAGACAACGGGAACAAGGATAATTGGGAAGTCGTATTCGGGCAAGGAACCCCCTTGGAACACAACCCGTTTTATTTTGCCCAACTGGCAAGGGAAGCCCACGTGAAATGGACGGCTATCGGTGTTTTCATCGCCTTGTTATTGGTTTTTGGGGTATGGGTGTTTACCCGGTTTAAAAGTTAATGATTCAATTGTCAATTACGAATTAATCAATTGTCAATTATCAATTATCAATTACGAATTAATCAATTATCAATTATTAATGATTGAATTACGAATTATGGAATAGCCATTTTAACTTGTGGTTACA
>JAHDDF010000134.1:3558-7349 GCA_020629475.1 Saprospiraceae bacterium | reverse complement strand
TTCGTAATTGCCCAATTCGTAATTGCCCAATTCGTAATTGCCCAATTCGTAATTGCCCAATTCGTAATTGATTAATTATTCTTCACCCTTTTTCGTTTATAATATTTGATTCTATTTTCAAAATCTTCCACGAATTCATCGTAGTCCTCCTTGATGTTCCAATCAATTAATTTGCTGCCTCCTATTAAATAATAATCCCTAACATAATCCTTGCCTTCTTTTTGCTTAAAGCAAACGGCTTGCAATTTCCATTTCTTTTTATTACCGCCCGTCAAGGAGCTTGAAGAGTTATGTTTTACCCGGAAAATATAAATATCGTAGGTGTCCTTGTTAAAAGTGATTTCCTTGGATTCATGTATTTTAATACTATCAATTTCAGGATACGAGGAATGATCCAAAACCAAAGCCTCGGCAATTTTTTCTTGATTGATAAATTTTTTCGGAAGTAAATCCAGACGCTTGGAATAGGTGAATCCGTCCAAGATATAAAGCAAGGATTCAGGGTCTTTGGCTAGGGTTTTTATCATTTCGGTGTCAACACTCTTTTGGCTAAACGAAAGTTCGGTTAGGATATCCGCTTTCATTTCGTCTCGTCTAAGAGTCAAGGCCTTATCAATAACCGTTTTTACTTTGGGTTCTTGGTAGTAGGGAGATAATAAGCCCACTAGGTCAATAATTTTTCCGCTGTATGGTTCATCGTCATAATCTTTTCCTTCCGACGTTTTTAAACGTTTAATTTCCATTTTTAATTCACGAAGGAATATGTTTTTATAGGCGTCATATTCATTTACGGAAACAAGGCTGTCCTTACGTAACCGAAGCAAATAATCCGTAACCCAAGAATAGTGTTCGTCAATATTTCTGTATTCCAATAAATCCGGATAAAATACCTGACCCAATTCCATTGAATCCCTTAATGGTTTGAAAGTGGAATAAAAACTACCGCTATTGGAAAGAAGTGGGTCGGATAGCATTAAATCAGATGCCAATTTATAATTTTCAGGTTTTCTGCTTCGTAATAAACCGGTGATAATACTAACTTGAACGGAGCCGTCATATTCGGATTCCTCGTATTTTTTTGTAAAATAAGAATTAACGGATTCGTCGTCTAATTTCCCTAAATTACGGAATAAATCCAATTGAAATTCTTCCTCTTTTTCCTTGAAGGAATAATTTTCAATGATGTCAATGATTTTTTTTGCATCCTTGTTTTTGAAATTGAATTCATCCAAGGATTCCCACGCGGTTTTTCTACTTAATGAATCCTTGGATTCAATATTCCTGAAAAACAGTTCGGATTTGTCACCAAAGGGGGATTGCCCGATAAGGGTATCTCCTACAATAAATTCATTAACGAATTTTTGCTGGAATTTACTTGGCCCCGTTTCATCGGAATCAAATTCCAAATGATATACTACACCATGATTAAAAACATAATAATGGTGTATGGTACGCGAGCAATCGTCCATCCCAACCGTATAATAAAATGAAGTGGAATCATTCCATTCCCACTCAGGCTGACTAATGTTATATCCTTTTTTACCCCAATATCTACTTACCCTTTGATACAGGGAATCCGCATTCCCGATTTGTTTATAATCGTGGTATTTGTAGTGTTTAATTTGCATATAATCACCGTACTCGGTATGCAACTGGGAAACGAAATCCAGTTGTTCTTCAGGAATAAATTCCTCGTTTTCGTTTACCATCGGAAAATGGTAAGGTAAATTGATTGGGGTATTGGTAGTGTAATACAAAAGGGTGTCCGTTTGTGTCCTGAATTCCTCGTAATCCGGTAAATCCTCCGCTTGGAAAGAGTGAAAAAACCTAAGGGCGTTCGCTTTGTTTTTTCCCGTGTAAGCTTGTAAATAATATTTATGCCCTTTCTTAACGGATTGAATAAAAATGGGAGTTCCTTCCTTGGATTCGGATGTCCCGAATCCGTACCGGAAGGGTTTGTCCTTAATTCCAATGGTACCGATCTCCAAGTCTGATTCCTTCAAGAAGTTTTCAATCATGTATTCCAATTCGAATTCATCCTCCTCTAGGTATTTGGTATCATGATGGAAATATGAGGCGGAGAGGTAATTCCCTGTTTCATCAAAGGAATGCATCATTACCGGAAACGAGGCCCAATTGTAAATATGATTTACGGGAACGGAATAGTCGCCGGGCATTTCAACGGAATAACCGCCACTAAACGCGGAAACCCTTTCCCAATCCTTATTCCGACGGAGTGAAACGGATTGAACCAATTCATCCCCGAATTTTCCGGCATATTCCTTTTTGCCCGCCATTTTTAGGGTAATGATTTCTGCGGGGGTGTAAATGATCAAGTAGCGTTGGTCATTCCCCGTTTTGGTCTTGTTTCTGATGTCGAGGGCAGGAAAACCATTTATGTCAATCCTTTTCTTTTCAAGGATCTCCCCGGGTATGCTTTCATACAGGATTCCCTCGATATCTTCAAAGGAAATGGCTTCCTTATTAAATCCTTTAAAAATAGGGCTTCGGTCCATAAGAACGTAAGCGCCGTTGGTAATATCCATTGCTAATCCGACGTTCCTGCCCCGGTTCTCGTATTCCACGAATTCCCCAGGAACCTTAAGTGAAATTAAACCGTCCAAGGTCTTGACGGTTCGCCATTCCGGTGGTGCGATTCGTGTTTCTAAATCATCCTTGAGCGCTTTGCCGTCCTTGGTCAATTCCCCTTTCAGGGGCGTTACCTTAAATCCTTTTCTCCTAAGCATCTCAATTACACCCTCGTGTCCGGGAAGGTGTGCTGCGCCAATAGCTATAAATACGTTTCCGTGGGTTAAAACGGAATCTAAGGCTTGTACCATGTTCTCGTTCCTGTAAGTGAGCATGTACTCATAATGGACGGGCGGAAAATAGGTCCTGTTTAATGTGTCAATGAAGTCTAAGTCCTTATCCCTGTACGCATCCTCAAGAAGCGCGGCAAACCCCTTTTCCTCCAGTTTTTTCTTTAACCAAGATGGGTGTTCATCCATGTAGGAATATATGTTTTGCATATTAGACTTGATTACCGCATCCCTGGCTTCTTCCAAATCCTCAAGGGCCACTACTTTTTTATCCTGCTTGGTCCCTGCTTGATAGATAAACATATCAAGGTAGGTTTCCTCTTGGAAATCCGCCGCACCGTAAGCGTTTCGATAAAGAATCCCGTTGACTTGCTCATTAAAACCGGCAAGTACGTTCCGGTAATCATTCAAATCTTGGTAAAAGGGAACAAAAGCACTGTACAGGTTGGAGTTTTGCCAATAAGGGGTTTGCCTGAGCCTATCCCTTTCCTCATCCAGAAAATGGGTGAGCCAAGTGTCGGGGGTGGTTTCCAAGGCGATTTGATCCACTTCCGTTAATGCGTCAAAAAAGTGATCGTTCAGGTGGAACGCGATTTTATAACTGGTATGCATCGTACCATAGAGATAGGAGGGCTTTTTGAAGTCCTTATGCTCTATCTTCCAAAGTAAACTTTGGTAGTCCTTGTTGAATTCGGGCTCTTGAGCAAAAAGGATGGTTGTGGTAAGGCTGAGTAAAAAGGAAAGAAGGAAAATTCTCATGGGAACTTTGTTTTGCGATTTTGAGGTATTTAAGGAGGTCATTATCCAATAATTAGATGCGGATTATTGAAATAACGTATATCCTTTGATAAAGATGTATGCCGGGATTTTTTGAATCATATGATTTTGTCTAATTTCCCGGTCGTTTTTTATATATAACCACATCACTTAAAGAGAGACGATTACCCAAATATGAGTCGTGTAACCATGGAA
>JAHDDF010000134.1:0-3548 GCA_020629475.1 Saprospiraceae bacterium | reverse complement strand
TTGATAAAGATGTATGCCGGGATTTTTTGAATCATATGGTCTCCCGGTCGTTTTTTATGCCACATCACTTAAAGAGAGACGATTACCCAAATATGAGTCGTGTAACCATGGAAGTGCCTGTGATCGTCAGGCAGGTAAAATCGGACGGGAGGATGAACTACCAAATTCGTCCCTTGTTCTTCAATTACCCTACGGTTACGCATCGACGCTATGAAAAAGCTGAAGGATTATTCCGCAAGGAACTGAATCTTAAAATCATACCAACTAGGCAGACAATCCTTGCCCAATTACCTTTGGTTTAGGTTTAACCCTGAAGTAAGGTATAAGGTTGAGCATTTTGAGTTCGATAGCGGTAAGCAATTTATTAGGGGACATTTTGCCTACGCTTACTTCGATCTGAAGGATAAACGCTTCGTTTTCCTACCCAATTTCAACAATTACATGTTTATCGCCCAAAAAAACGAAAAGGGCAAGTACAACATGAAGTCGGAATTGGTAAGGGTGTTTGACCGCCTTTTCCGAAATTACAGGAAATCATACGGGAATAGTTCCGTTCCCGTTGATCAATACGTTTCTCCGAAGGGGGAGTTTAAATCCGAAATCAGTTGTACCGTTGATGTAAAATCCCAAAAGTATCCTTTTGCTATGGATACCTCGGCGATGTTCTTTGCGGCATTCGGGGCAAGTACTGATTTCGATGGTTCAACCGAGATTTATCGTGTAGGTTATGATTTAAATGATAAGTACCCTAGTGAATTGTTATCCGCTTGGTACAGGGAGGAAATCGTAACCCGTTTAAAGGCTTCCTTCTTCTCGGATGAAAATTCCCCTATTGTCCTTGTTGGTCCGGAGGGTGTCGGAAAAAAGAGTATCGTTCATGAATGCGTGTATCGTTACATGCGCGAGAATGAAGGAACGTCAGGGGAGTTGCTTCAAAAGTTTTGGTACTTGGATCCTACCCGTGTTATCGCGGGGATGAGTATCGTGGGAATGTGGCAAAAACGCTTTGAAGCGATACTGAACCATGTTCTAAAACGAAGGTCGCTCCACCCTAAAGTCAAGGATAGGTGCACGGACAAGCTACTGGTGGATAATGCCGTTGCATTGCTTAGGATCGGACGTTCCGCACAGAATGACATGTGCTTGGCGGATGTCCTTAAACCTTACCTGGAAAAGCGTTTGATGCGCTTGGTTATCCTTGCTACACCCGAGGAATGGAAAATCGTCCAGGAAGGTGATCGAAGGTTTGCCGACCTGTTCCAAATCATCCGGATCAATGAGCCGGATCGGGAGACTGCCGTTAAGATGGTTCTCCATAAGCGGAAATTATTGGAAATTGATTTTGGCTGTGCCATTTCCGCGCACGCCATTCATAAGTTGTTCGCCATACATCGTAATTTCTTCAAGCGTCGCGCCTTACCGGGCGGGGTTATGCGCTTGTTGAACCAAATGGCGGTGAAATACAAGTATCAAACCATTGATGTCGGGGAAGTAGAATCCGAATTCGAGGACTTCTCCGGATTGTCCCAAAGGATTTTTGATGAGGATATCGTCTTTGAACATGATGAAATCCGGGATGAAATATCATCCGGTTTGGTGGGGCAGGAATTGGCGGTAAGCGCGCTTTCGGATACCGTTCATTTGATAAAATCCAAACTCACCGATCCAAGCAGACCCAATGGTTCGTTCCTGTTTATCGGTCCTACCGGGGTAGGAAAAACCCAAGCGGCAAAAGTGCTGGCCAAGTTCCTCATGGAGAACGAGGAAAGGCTGATGCGCTTTGATATGAACGAGTATATCGATCCCTTTGCGGTATCTCGCCTTATCGGCGATGAAAATCGTCCGGAAGGACAATTGACGGGTAAGGTTCGATATAATCCTTTCGGGGTTGTCTTGTTGGATGAGATTGAAAAGGCGCACCCTAAAGTTCATGACTTATTGCTGCAGGTATTGGACGACGGAAGGCTTACCGATGCGGTAGGACGAACGGTTGATTTTTCCAATACCATCATAATAATGACCTCTAACGTGGGAGCGGATCAGCTTTCAGGTAGGGTTGGTTTTGCGGCGGGAACTTCCGAAATGGAAGCGATTTACCGTAAAGCAGTAGAAAGTGTTTTCCGTCCGGAGTTTATCAATCGTATCGGGAACATCGTAATTTTTAAGCCGCTCACGAAGCAGCATATTCTTGGTATCGCTCGATTGCAAATTAATGAGCTCCTGAAGAGGGATGGGTTCGTAAGAAGAACGACCATCCTGAATATTTCCGAGGAGGCACTGGAATGGGTATCCGATAGGGGATATGATGAAAAAATGGGCGGTCGGGCATTGAAGCGTCAAATCGAAAAGGATCTAACCGCTCTTTCCGCGGAACAACTTTTGGGAGCGGATGGAGAAACGCCGGTTATCATGGATATCGAACTCCGTGATGATAGGTTGTACCCAAGCATTACCCCCCTGGATTTTGCCGATACTTTGGGCGAGGAATGGCTTCCTGAACTTCCCCACGAAAAGCAAGGGAAAAGATATTATGGCCGCTTGTTACGCGTCATCGAAAAAATCGAACGAAAAATTCGAGCCTACGATGAAGATATGGAGGACGATGATTCGGATGGTATCATTTATATCGGGGACCAAGGGGAAGATTCGGATTGGCAATACTATGATTATAAGAATCGACTGGCCCAAATCAAGGACAAGATCAATGATCTAATGCTGGGTTTCCGGGACACTATGTTCAAGGGCGGGCCGGCTATCCCATTCAGGTTAAAAGGTGGTGGGCTTGGTTCTTTTATACCAAGGAGCAATGATCCTACACGGGGCATTAAACATACCATGCGTGATCGTTTCTTCCAACAACAAGGCTTAGCGGAATTGAATGAGTTTTATAGGCTTGCCGCCGATCAGTTCGATAGTTTGAATACCGAATTTTTGGATTCCTATCTGGATGTCGCATTCTTGAGCCTTCAATCAAGGGGGTTCCTCGGAGGAGACGCTGACCTTATCCGAATCGAGTACCATTCCTGTATAGAAGGGGTAGGGGAACAACAAGTCAAATTCCTGATGGATTTGCACACCAAGTATTTTGAGGCATTCGATATTCCTTTTGAACGAAATGACAGGAAGGGGACCATTGAAGCGGAGTCTCATTCCTTGTTTGAGTTAATGGAAGGGGAGCAGGGTATACACCTATTTTACATTCCCCACCAAACACCATTGCCTATCAGGGTTTTAGTGGAGTCATCCGAGTATGTCCCGGGTAGAAGAAAAGACATGGACGTTATTCGATTATATGATACCAAAGGGACTTTGGTGGATATCAGGACGGGTTTTTCCAATACACTGGATATTACCGCCGAAGAGTTCAAGCTATTCCTTTTCGGGGGATTGGAATCGGGCTTGCGAAATGAATTACTTATGGTAAATTAAGGCTTAATTAGGTAAATCTATTGCTGGATTTTTAACTAGATGCTCCTCTAAAATATTGTTATTTAGACGTTAGACACTAGATGTTAGACATTAGACAGTTGTTTACTAAAGTAACAGAA
>JAHDDF010000652.1 GCA_020629475.1 Saprospiraceae bacterium | reverse complement strand
GCCTTCGGCGTCCTCAAAAGCAGGCATGGATTTAAAACTACCGTCCAAGCGAAAACAACGTCCGTGGTATTTGCAACTTAGGATTCTACTCTTGGAACCTTCCTCCACCAAAATCATCCCACGGTGCGTACATACATTGGACAAACAATGCGCTTGCCCGTTCTTATCCCTCGTAAAAACCAAAGGCTCATCCATAACGCCCGGAAGCAGATTTACCGGCTGTATGGAAATATTGGACTTAATACATTCGGCATCCTCAACGTAATGCCAGGTACGCGAAAAAATCTTCTCCTTTACCTCCTCGAATTGCTGCTCGCTGCGGTAAAATTCACCCGGAAGGGTATGGGATTTACGGATGTCCTCATGGATACGCATGTGCCTCGATTTTGAAGACGCAATTTAGGGGATAAATGGATTTTATCCATCAAATATCCGGGCATTCATCACAATCGGGATATTGGGTACAATCCCATTTATCTTTTCCGGCACGTTTTAAGGTGAGGGTGAAAAGTGGATTAGAAACCAACTCCATGTTTTTACGGCTGTTAATTGTAGGGTTGTCGTTCAAGTAACCGCTAGGACACATAAGGCTACCGTGTGAACCGTTCTCCGCCGTTGAAGAATAAAAGCGGTTATTGGGATGCAATAAACCAATGGCATGACCTACCTCGTGCGCCAAATGCGTTAGGTCGATACCGCCTCTAGCATTTCCGTCAGAAGAAATGATTTTAGCGCTACCTGTTCCTGAACCGATACAAGCCCCGCCGCCCCACATATCCTCGGGCGAAAAATTATGGGGAAAAAAGACCTCTATACAATCGTCATGATCCACTAAATCAATAAGATCCTCGTATTCGGTTTCCTCCATGACATAATAGGTGGAATGGGTCAAGATGATCGGTTCCCGAACGGTAAAGGTGACATTCGCTTTATCCCATTGTTCCCTCATACCCGGCACCCCGAAGGGTAAGCCTTCACCCGAGACTTTTGAAAGGTTTTGCCTGCCGTCAAAGGGATTATTATCAATAGTAAGACTTTCAAAAAAAACGGGTTGGATACAAAGGTTTTTTACTACCACAAAATTCACCTTGTTTGCTATTTTCCAAGACCCCTTATTGACATTTAGGTTTGCGGATAACTCGGGAATTTTTAATTTCCCCAAGCTCTGCCGCTCGCTTTCAATAATGATTTCGATTTTTGATTCGATTTCCTTGATGCCTTTCTCTTCGTTGGTAATTCCTTCATTCAAGGATATACGAATATTGGCGACCGCAGGAATGCTAGGGCTATGAAAAACATGGGCAATTCCTTCTTCCTCCTTGGGCAATTCCGCCAAGGAATTCAAGAAAGAAGCATCCAGCTGCATCTTGATTTTACCCTCTAATGTTTTGGACTTTGCATTGTAATTCAGGTACTGCGGCTTGGAACGATCAATGACTCCGCCAAAAAACTGCCCTTGGATTTCCTTCTCAAACTCAGGCGCTATTTTCCGTTGATTCACCCCCGTAAATGCCAAATTAATGGATTGTACCGCAATTTGACCCGGTTTCCCAATGCTAGGCTCCAAACGGATGTTTAAACGCCCGTCCAGTTTTTCTTTACCCTGTGCCCCCTCAAGTTCCCCTTGGATTTGGGTATTCAGAATCATTTCCATGTTCCCGCCCTCTTGTTCCGTTTCACGGTTCAAAAA
>JAHDDF010000651.1 GCA_020629475.1 Saprospiraceae bacterium | reverse complement strand
CGCCAGGCATGGTACTCAAGTTTCTTAACTCACCGAAATTGGCGCATTTCGTCCCTCGATCATTCCAAGAAGGATCCCAATCGCCATGAATATCATCTATTACGTTTTCATGAATAAAATTCCTTAGAAATGCCGAGGCAGGGCCGGAATCACAGGTAGTCGATCCGGGTGCTACATTATCACTTTCTATATCCGATCCTGATTCCGTTCCTTCGTAACCGTCATAAATGAACGAACTTGTTCCCTGACCTCCGCAGCAAGCATTGGTATGCCAAGAAACGTAAACGGAATTGTAGGTATTAGTAGCCGGATTATTCTGTTCTGAAGGCGTTCCTTTGGACAGCTCGTATTCCGCATAGAGCGGACGAATGGATACATCTCCGTTACAGGTATTATAGCCCATAAAGGGAGCGTACAATTGAGCCCCTTCCTCGAAGCGTGCTTGACCGGAAAGGCCGGGTGAAGCAATATCGCAATCCTCTTCCGAACCCATTCCTCCACCAAAACGGACAGCGTCGGCAATAATGGCTTGTGTCCCTGAACCATCGGTGGTAAAATTGGAAAGTGTTACGCTTCCGGTAGAACCCGCATCAAAGTAAAACTGTCCGATATAATTCCAGGTTTGCCCGTGTACCTCTTGGTTTACGCTGACCACCGTTGTACCTCCCGCGTGATTTACCTTATATTGCGTATCCACGGAACGGTTGGTTCCTTCACGGAAATAAACGGAAACCCAATACCAACCGGATTCCGGGATGGTGGGCGTAAACGTAGCCGTTGCGGTTTCGGAACCGGTATTTGAATCGGTATACCGATAAGTTCCTCCGTTCAAACCGGCGGTACCGCTAGTAGACCATGAACCCGTTTCCGTGTAAGCCGGTGCGCCGGCATCATTATCAACGATGACTTCATTGGTATTAAAATCACGCTCACGGACCATCCAAACATTGGCACCGGCATTCCATAAGTATTTCAATAAGTAATATCCCACTATTTCAATAGAACCGAAATCTTCCACCATATCATTGGTATTCCCTCGTTGGGTGGAATATGCACTTAAAGAGGTGTAATAAATATATCCGTGACCGGGGCTTAACCAAATCGTTTTTCCGGAGAGCGCGCCCGTTGGTTGTGCTTGTCCTACGTGCGGGGCGCTGCCTGATCTAGAATTATCCCTTAGAGCTAAATAATCCCCTCTTATATTATCATAAGGGTCCGTATTTTCAGGCATTTGATAAACCGGGGCAGGACCATCGTTATCAATAATGACTTGAATTAAATCCTTGTAATTATCAGTCGTACCTGATTCACGAATCATAATTCGAGTCCCCTCCAAGCCCAAATCATAAGCGCGGTTGTGTAAGGGCATTACGAAGTCCTCGTAATCATGATCGTCGAAAGAGAGGATGCCTTCTTCGGGAAGTTCCATGTAAATGACGGCAATGTCGCCCTCTATGTTTACATTATTAATTTGGACATCTTGGAGCTTGTACGCCGTGTGCCCGAATTTGGAAATGTTATCAAATTCTCCCCTGAGGGATAATGCTTGCTCGGATTGGGAAAACCCGAAAGTAGCTATCAATAGAAATGGCAGGGTGATTAGGCTAAGTAGTAATGGTCTCATCTGATAAAAATTAAAAAAAAGCTTCCAAAAATAATATTTGACAGCTTTTTTCCTAATTATCAGACAG
>JAHDDF010000133.1:8533-10643 GCA_020629475.1 Saprospiraceae bacterium | reverse complement strand
GCTAAAAATGAAATAATAAGATTAAATATTTCAAAAAATAAATTAATAAATATTGGTGGTGTAGTGTCTGAAATGCCACGGTTGCAATATTTGTATTTTAATAAAAATCCGGAACAAGTTTCATGGCAAGAGATATTCTTGTTAGAGAATATTAGAGAAATAAAAGGGCTAAATATTATTCCCGGAGAATTATTGAAAAAGCATGGTTTGTCCTTTTTTAAAATATTGAATAAGAAAAAAATACCCAAGGAGGAAAGAAGGAAATATTTAGAGATAATAAAAAAGAAAAAGGCGGAGTGGAGTCAAAAGGAATCTGTGCATTTGTTGTCTTGTCCTTTTGGCGCTTTCAGGGAAGCGGCACGGCAAAATTTATGTGTGAATAATGAATTGGAATTAAATGATAAGAAGGTAGTTGTGTTTGGTCGTTCCTCTTTTTCTAAAAAGGATGTAAGCCAATATTTACGACAGAAAAATGCTGAGCTACAAAAAGAAATTACAAAGGATACAGATTTGGTTTTTCTAGGGAGGGGAATGATAAATATGAAAATTCCAATAGGATGGAAAGGGCAATTTGTTTTATCCGAAAAATTGAAATTAAGTACGTCATCAGGGAAGGTGATTTTAGATGAAAAGAAACAGTCATCAATAAAAAGATTGTTACAATCATCAAATGAAAACGATTTATTATTAGCGATAAGCTTCTTGGATAATATTGAAATTCCTGATGCCTTGGTAAGTGAGTTATTCGTCTATTTATTTGCGGGTAATATAGGGGATGAGTCAAGGAGAAAAATTAGAAATATTCTAAAGGAAAAAATCCCCAAGAACATCCTATCCGTAAATATTTCAAGGTTTGAGTTTTCCGAAAAAAAGCTTGAGGAGTTTATTCAGAATTGTGATACCGAAAAATTAAACGGAAGGTTAATTGCCGAAAAATGTTTAGAAAACCTAGGGAGAGGTTTATTGTATTTATTGAATAGAAATTACGTTTCTCCGGAAAAAATACCGAAGGTGAGGACCATTCATTTACAAGGTTCGGAATTAGAATCTATTCCTGAAAAATGGTTACTGTTCAAGGGCGCATCAAAAATGGATATTTCAAGAAATAAGATATTAGATATTACGGGTGAGGCAGAAATAGTATTTCAAAAACTAAGAGAGGTGAACATAAAAAGAAATCCCATTTCCCGGGAACGGATAGATGAACTTAGACTGAAGTACCCGCAATGCCTAATCCTATTTTAAAGTATTTTGTCTAGGAAATGTGTTTTGATGACTTCCATTAAATCCTTCGTGATTTTTCCGTTTGTGGCAATAATTTGCCGCCCGAATAAATAATTGTCACCACCTGAAAAATCAGTAATAATTCCGCCTGCCTCTTGAACAATTAAAGAACCCGCGGCAACATCCCAAGCATTTAATTTATACTCGTAAAATGCTTCGAATTTACCTTCCGCCACATAAGCCAAATCAATAGCGGCTGATCCCAAGCGCCTAACCCCTCGTGTCTCATGGGTTAAATACAAAAGGATATTCATGTACGCTTCCACTACTTCCGGTTTACCGTATGGAAATCCGGTTACGGATAGCGCATATTCAATATTATCCTGCGCACTTACGGAAATAGGCTTACCGTTCCTGAAAGCACCTTTTCCCTTTTCGGCAAAGTACAGCCCGTCGTGCATGATGTCATACACCCAGCCCATCACGATTTCTCCTTGGTGTTCCAAGGCTACGCTTACTGAAAATAAAGGTATGCCGTGCAGGAAGTTCGTAGTCCCGTCTAAAGGATCAATAATCCATCGCCATTCACCCTCCCCTTGTTCCACGGTAGCTTCCTCCGTTAGGAAAACGGAATCCGGTAATGCTTCGGACAAACCTTTAACCAACATTTCCTCAGCGGTTTTATCCACGTAACTCACCAAGTTATTAAGGGATTTATGTTCGATTTGTTGAACGCTCACTTTCCCTGCTTCCGCTCGGATAAATGCTCCCGCCTCCTTAATCGTTTGCTCAACCTTACTTTTCATTCCGTTTTCCATCAAGGGTAAATATAAGCCATAAAAAAAGCGATACCCAAACGGGCATCGCCTTTTCAATATCGTAATTG
>JAHDDF010000133.1:0-8433 GCA_020629475.1 Saprospiraceae bacterium | reverse complement strand
TAGAAATTAAACCCTAACGAGACTTGGAAGGTAAGATTGGAGTCCTTGTCGGATCTTTGGCTTCCGTCTTGTCTTGAGAAATCGATGTCATTATTAGTGATGTCAAAAACACCGTAATTGGCGCGTATACCGAAACCGATTCCTTCGGTAGCATAGAAGGTCAAGTCGGCATTTAAACCAAAATCAATAACCTTAAAGAAGTTTCCTTGATCTTCGGTCAAGCCGTAATAAGCACCGATTTCAGTAGGGTATTGAACCGTAATTCCACCGTTGTCAAAAGTGAGTTCCTGAAGGGTTTCATTGGTGGCTTCTCCCGGATTGTCCTTGTTGTAGTTGTAATCCAATCCGATAATGATGGATTGGTCGGTTCCTGCTCCATCAACGAAATCCAACCTGCGCTCACCACTGGCGGTTCCGCCTAGTCTGAAACCGATACTTGGTCCTACTGAAATCTTTATTCTTTCTACGGGTTTGTAAAACAAAAGAACAGGAATTTCCAAGTGGGAATTTACGACGGTTAAGGACTCGCTCAAGGTTCCTGAAATTACACGATCCTCTCCGGTGATGGAGGTCGTTACGGTTGCGGTTCCTGGTCCGTTATATCGAAGTTTGCCTCCTTTTTGGGAAAACATCAATTCCGTGGTAACCCCGAGACTTTCCTCGAGAAAACCTACGTTTAAACCAAGGCCCAAGTGGAATCCCGTGGTGAATTTTCTGGTTTCCAAATCAGTACCCGCACTCATTTCCGAGGGGCCGTTAATTCTTGAGAAATTTAATCCTGCCTTGATGTTGTAGGATAATTCCTGCGCCGTGATACTTCCTACCGCCACTAAAGCGGTTACAAGAAGTAGGGTGATTTTTTTTCGCATATCGTTAGTCAAAAATTTTCGAAAGATAATAACAATTTACCTAGGACAAATAAGTACTAAACAGGTTGTAGCCACTTGTCTTAAAGTTGTATTCTTGGTGGAAAATTAGAAAATAAAAGGCAAAGAAAAAGTCCCCTTGCCGAAACCGGAAGAGGACTCTGTCAACGTCATGCACTAAAACCAAAAAATATTGAAAATCTTACTGTTAAAACAGTTTTTTATCTGATACGGATGTCTCCGTAGCTAACTTTAACTTTAATCAAACTACCGCTTGGATTGCTTCCGATATTCCCTTCGAAACGGCGGGAATAACCACTGTCCCTTTTGTAGGTAACATCCAAGTTTTCAGGTAGATGGATGTCTCCGTAAGAAGCACTTGCGTCTACTTTGTAGGATGCGCCCGGAGCGGTTGTGATTTTAAAATTCACGTAGCTTCCGTCAAGGCGGATGGACTCGAATCCGGGTTGGGCCGTCTCGATTTTTAAACCGCCGTAACTCAATACCACATCCGCGGATTTGTGGATTTCCTCAATGAGGTAATCGGAATATTTTCCGTCCGCTACCAATTTTCCGATGGAACGGATGGCATATTTTCCGTACTTGCCTTCCGCGCGTAAACTACCTACCGTCCCGATATTGAAATCGTCGTATTTGGTAATGGCGCGTAAGGATTCCGCTTCGTCCACCTTTATTTTGGAGTACTTGGTATTTAAGTCCATATCACGTGCCTCTCGCACGTTCATATTGGAATACTTTACCTCTGATGTTAGTTCCTCAACCTTGATAATGGTTGCGTCACCATAGCCTAAATTCAAGTTCAACGTATTATTCACGCCTTCAAAACGAACACTACCATAACCAATCTCCGCATTAACGGGACCGTCGGTTACTGCCACGAATGAATCACCGTACTTGTTTTTTAAATCAAGCTTTCCCGTATTAGGGAGATGAACCTCATAATTGATTTCAAAATCATCCTTCTGATTATCGGACCAGCCCCAGGAAGTCCAAGACCAAGAACTTTTCTTCGGGGAATCAATTTTTGTTTCCGCACGTACGTAATCGGAATCATTGGTGAATGCCACGTCAATGCGCTCAAAAACCGAGGAAGCTTGGCTTTCGTCCTTGGCACGGACGATGATTTTTACCTCAATTTTTACCTCGGACTTATCCCAGGTCTTGACGTTTACCTTCCCGTGGCGGTTGTGTATGTGTACATCACCCGTGCGATTAATAGCGAAATCCTTGGAGATTTCCCTCACGAACTCCTTGCGCTTGCTACCGTCATCGGCTAGCAGCATCAAGGGCGTTACTAGGAGTAAAAGGATACTAATGTGTAAACGAATGCCTTTCATTTCATGTGAATTTTTAATAAACGAAATGATATCGTAGGGATTTCTATGTAGTAAAAAGTCTTTAGACGATTACCGGTCGTCCCGGAATATAGCGGGAACGGCTGCGGAGCCACCCGGACGGATTTCACGGTAGTTTAGCCGTTGTACCACGTTCTCCAACATATCGGAGCGGTAACGGTAATTTTCCATCATGGCGTTTAATAAACGCTCATCGGATTTATGCGGATTGGCGTGCCATTCCATCTGAAGGGTGTCATACATTGCCTCCATGTTTCTAAGATCGCGATATAAGTCGGGATCGTGATGGTTTAAAGCGGCAAGCTGTCCTAGGTTTTGGTTGATTTTTCTTGCGTAATGCTCCTCGAATTCGCTGAATTCAGGATGGAAGTCCTGTACCGCTACCGGGCCATGCTGGTTGACGTGCTTGGCAGGTGGTGAATTTTTAAGGAACAAGAAGGAACATGCAATAAAAACGATAGCGACACCGGCGGATACGCGGAACGCCATTTTCTTTACAGGGACCTTACGGGGTTTAGGGTTGATCTTATTGTCGATTTCGGCCCATAGGTTCAAACCCGGCGCCTCCGTGTCGAATGCGTCGCGGTTATCCGTTATGAATTCCTCTAATCTATCCTTTCTCATGAGTGCTGAATCAATTTGTGCTTATCGGTCAAAATTTCCTGTAGTCTTTTCTTCGCTCTGCTGTATTGTGATTTGGAGGTGGAAACCGAAGTTCCTAGAATTTCCGAAATTTCATTATGATCGTATCCTTCCAAGGCATATAGGGTAAACACTACGCGGTACCCGTCGGGTAGGCAAGTTAGTGCCTCGTTGATTTTTTCAACGTCCAGATTGATTTCCTTGGGCAAGTCGCTTTCCTCTACATCGGCTACCCTGCCTTGATCCAATTCCATGAAATGGATCTTTTTCTTCTTAATGAAGTTGATGCAGTTGTTTACCACGATGCGTTTGATCCACGCACCAATGGTCGAGTCTCCCCGGAACATTTCCAACTTGGTGAATACGTCGATGAAGGAATTCTGTAACACGTCCTCGGCGTCCTCCCTGTTCCTGAGCATTCTCAGACAGGTATTGAACATTGCCCTGCTGTAAAGCCGGTACAATCGGTATTGTGCCTTACGGTTTCCCGAAAGACAATCCTGGACCAAGGCATTGTGGGTATTTCCGTGCATCGCCGCGTTTGATTTCAGGCGTTCTGCTGCCATGACTAAACTCGGATTTGCCTTAATGACACTCCGAAAACGAATGGGTTGCAATTTATTTGCGGGAGGGATTGTTAAAATAAAAAAATCCTTACCGGATATCTACATATCTATGACGTATGTCGCATAAATCCGGACGAAATAGCTCCTTTTGACATTTATTGAAGAAATCCGTAGTCCCAATTTTTTTTCGGGATGAACATTAACTCCTCACCCACGACTTCCAATGGCGTAGGAATATTGTTGGTGTATAAAGCTCCCGTACCTAAACCCTGCGGCATGGTTAAACCTAATTTAAAGGTCCATTGCGCCAAGGCATTCAACCCGATATTGGATTCTAATGCGGATGTGCCCCAATAACGGATTTTCCTTTCGTCCGCCAAGGACATCCATTCTTCGGATGATGCAAAACCGCCTACCAAACTTGGTTTTAAGATGATGTACTGTGGTTTGATAATATCAAGCACCTCTTGTTTGTCCTCCTTGGAAACTACACCGATTAACTCCTCGTCCAAAGCGATGGCTAAAGGCGTATTGGCGCAAAGCCGCGCCATTTCCTCGAATTGCTTTTGCTTGATGGGTTGTTCGATGGAATGTAAATCCAATTCCGAAAGTCGCTTCAATTTATCCAAGGCGCCCTCAGGAGAAAAAGCCCCGTTGGCGTCTACTCGTAATTCAATATCCTTGGCGGAGAATTGACTTCTGATATACCGTAATAAGCTTAACTCCTCCTCGAAGTTAATAGCGCCGATCTTTAGCTTAATGCAGGAAAAGCCCTGTTCGATTTTTGCCTTGATTTGCTCGAACATAAAGGAGCGCTCTCCCATCCAAATCAAACCATTAATGGTAATGCCTTTGTTTCCCCGGGTGAACTCGGAGGGAAATAGCAGTCGTTCACTTCCCGTTTCCCAATCCTGCTTCAGTATTTCCAAACCAAAGCGGATGGAGGGGTACTCCTTGTAGCTTGCTGCCTCCGGGAGTACCTGGTTTTTATTAATGCCTTCGCAAATTTCTCCTAGTGTTTCTTCGTAGCTTTTCCAAGGATCTACACTTAAACCACGTAAAAGCCCGCATTCCCCGATTGCCGTTTTTTCTCCATCGGAAAGAAGGATAAACCAAGAATCCTTGGTTTTTAAAACGCCCCTGGATGTACCGCTAGGGCGTTTGAAAATAAGGCTATGTTTTAGATAACGTGCTTGTAGCATCCTAGGAGGATTTATAAAAGATGTGCTAAGGCGAATACCACCACGAATATCAAGGTGGAAATGGCAAGTTGTTTCAAGAAGGGATCAAGGGATTCCGAGGTGGTTTTTACCAATGCCGCCCTTGCGTTGATAATGAACAAAGGCAAGGGTAATAGAAATAATAATTGCAATGGATGGTTATAATTCATTACTACAAAAACACCGGCACATATCCATCCGGCTCCTAGGAGAAACCAATGATAATACACTGCTTTTTGCCTACCTAGCCTTACCGGAATGGAATACTTTCCCGCCTTTTTATCCGATTCTATATCCCGGATGTTATTCACGTTTAGTACGCCGGTAGCGAATAATCCGCAGGCGGCGGCAGGTAAGAAGACCAAAGGGTTCAAGGAGGAAGTTTGCAGGTAATATGTCCCTACAACAGCAATCAAACCAAAGAAAATGATGACGGAAATATCACCGAGCCCCATGTAACCGTAAGGGCTATTTCCCATGGTATAAGTTATAGCTGCAATGACGGAAAGGACACCCATTCCTAGGAAAATCCAAAATTCCTTCATGGAGGAAATGCCCATGGCAATTAATCCGATGCCGGAAGCCAAGGAAAGCACGGAAAAGATGATAACGGCATTCCGCATCGCCTTGGGGCTAATCTTTCCTGCTTGAACCGCCCGTTTCGGACCCGTTCTTTCAACGCTGTCCGCCCCGTTTTGGGAATCCCCGAAATCATTGGCAAAATTAGATAGCACCTGTAGGAGGAAGGCGGTAAGAAGCGTCATCCCGAAAATCATTCCGTCAAACTTCCCTTCCATAGCGGCAAGGACACCACCCATCCCGATGCAAGCAAATGCAAGCGGAAGCGTACGTAAGCGAGCGGCTTCTATCCAGTGTTTTAACATGATTAAGTTTCTTTGAGACGTTCTATTCTTCAAGACATCCGATGTTTCTAAGCCCACTTGCTTAGAAACATCGGATGTCTACCCATAGAATGTCTACCAAACACATTTATCAAACAAGCATAAAAATCTAAAGTTTTCGGAAATTTGTGCTTCCATTCCGTCCCTTATTGAAAAAACATACGCCAAACCCGAATGCGCCACCTTTTACCATTGTCGATTTTTTTCTTCTTATTCCTCTTTGGCACATTTGCCCAAACGGACGATTTAAGGCATTGGACCGTGAACAACGGTCTCTTAAAAAATAATATCCACCGGATTTCCACGGATGAAACCGGCTTCTTATGGCTGCATTCCGAGGAAGGCATTTCCCGTTTCAACGGTTCCGAGTTCAAGCATTTTCCTTGGGCGGAAATCCCTGAAATCAATTCAAGGGATAGCATCGGTTCCGCTATACTTCTGCACGAGAATAGAATTATTGGCTCCTTGAAAGGACAACCCTATGCCTTTGAGCTGGGATGTTCCGTTCATCGTTCTTCGGAGGTGGTGAAATCAGGGCAAACGTATTTTATCAAACATATTAATTCCCTTGGAGAGGAAGAGCTGTTGTTGTTCGATCAATACGGTTGTAGGAAATTCGGTATTGGAAAAGAAGGATTGCCGATAAGGCGTAATCCGGAGGAACGCTTACCCGCATTGCCCTCGGATACTCCTTTGCCAAGTTTTGATTTACTACCTTTTTCCGATACGGAAATTCTTTTGGATATAGGTGGGACTGAAATTTTCAAACTAAAAACGGAATATGATTCCTTGCTTTGGATTCCTGTCTTGAACTCGGAAAAGAAGCACCATTTCATAAAAGGGAGCAGTGTCAATAAGGAGAGTTTCAAGTACGTAACGGATGGGACGATAGTAGATTGGAGGCTAACGGATCCGCCGGTTTCCGGGGAATTCCCTAATGATAAGAATTGGGAGTTTCTTTTGGGACAAGGTAAAGCTGTTTACATGATTGATGCCGCAGGGCAAGCATATACCTATGATACGGGCTTTTTATCCTACGAGAATTTATCCGAAAAGCTTAAGCTTGAGGGCGTGGTTAATCATTTGGCTTTTGATGGTGAGGGAAATCTTTGGGTTGCCACCGAGCGCGAAGGCTTATTCTGCCTACCCAAGCAAGATTTTTCAGGTTTTGGAGGAGCACTAGGCAATGCGGCAATCAATGATATCCATTATTCCGAAAAATCGGGTTTGATGATTGCTACGGATCAGGGCTTGTTTCTCGTAGCAAATGGTTGGACTGAAATTCCGCTTATAAAAGGCGTCAAGCCTAAGGTTTTCAATATCGGTGAAAACGTGGAAGGGGAACTTACGGTTTCCACATCCCAAGGAATATACCGCCTTAAGGAAGGGCGTTCTACTTTGTGCGTGGAGGATGAGCGCTCCTTGAATTCCTTCTTGATAGATAATGCCGGATACCTCACTTTTTTTAGGGATGGTTTTTTATATGCCTATGGCGCTTGTGGTACGGCGCCTAAGATTTGGCCGGTTCCGGATATCAAGGATGCCAACTGCCTATTCCAAGACAAGGACGGTTGGGTTTGGATGGGTACGGACCAAGGCTTACTTATTTTCCAAAAAGGAGGAATTGAACCACAAAAACTAGGAACGATCAATGGTTTACCCGATGAAGGAATCAATGATATCGTTCAAGATTCAAACGGGATCATTTGGTTGGCTACCAAGAAAGGGATTGCTTCCGTGGAGAAGGATTTAAGTATAAAGCCGGTAGAGGATTCCGGGGAATTAAGATGTAGAAAAATAATAGCTACGCCCGGAAATGAACTTTGGGTCTATGGTTCCTCGGGTGTTTTTCGCTTTTCCAAGGAAGGCGAGCGGATTTCCCAAACGGTAGGATTCGTGGCGGATGACGTGAATGATATGATTTGGAATCGTGGCTCCTTGCTCCTGGGTACTTCCGACGGACTCTTGGAATACAACCCGGATGAAAAATCAAATACGGAAGCACCACCTACTTTGCTATTGGAACGCTTGGAATTAAACGGTAAAGAAATCCCGGTAGCTGACCTAGGGACGGTCTCTTCCAATGATGGGTTAAAATTGTTTTACTCCGTCCTTGCCTTTAAGGATGCCCGTGCATTGACTTTTCGTTATAGATTGTCACCCCAGGATAAATGGAAATTTACGGATAATCGCTCCTTGGAATTTTCCAATCTACAAGGCGGTAAATATGAGCTTGCTCTAGAAGCTAAAAAACCGAATAGCAATTGGAGTAAATCCTTGTTGATTCCCTTTGCTGTAAAACTCCCTTGGTACAAATCAAGATGGACGTATATCCTCGGAAGTTTGGGAGTATTATTACTAGGTGGTTTAATCGCTTATTCTATTCGAAAAAGGGAACAGTATAAATTAAATACACAAAGACGTTTCGCGGAATTAGAATTAAAGTCTTTACAAGCGCAAATGGATCCTCATTTTATTTTTAATACGCTTAACGCAATCCAAGCCGCGATATTAAAAAAAGACTTTGTTACGAGTAATACGTCCTTGACGCAATTTGCCTCTTTAATGCGCTTGTTTTTGGAGTCGTCCCGTAATAATTATTTGACCTTGGATAAGGAAATAAAACTCCTTCATAATTATTGCAAATTAACCAAGATGTGTTACGAGGATAAATTTGATTTTATCATTAGAGTAGACGATAAATTAGATCCTGAGGACACTGAAATCCCGGGCATGTTGATTCAGCCACATGTTGAAAACGCGATACGCCACGGCTTACTCCCCAAGCAGCAAAGAGGCATCTTAAATATTGATTTTAAGAAAGATGGACCCTTTTTGATTTGCATGATTAAGGATAACGG
>JAHDDF010000650.1 GCA_020629475.1 Saprospiraceae bacterium | reverse complement strand
GCCTCCTTAATACTGAATCCACAACTGAGAAAACCACTTTCCTTAGACCCAAGGTGGATGTTTCCCAAAGGATTAAAGTTTGGAACGGATTAAAAGTAGGGGTAAGGGCTGAGCGGGAAGATAACCGTAAGGAATCCTTGGATATCCAAAGTGATACGCTAAGCTTTCGCGGATTCCGCTTCGATATCTTAAGCGCTTACATTGAAACCGAAAATGATAAGGACTTCGGCTTCGGGATTGAAGGAAGAAGAAGATATGACTACGCACCGGTTCAAAATGAATTCGAAACATCCACGGTTGCCGATGAAGTTTTACTTCGTGGGCAATGGAACCATAAACGGGTCTCCAAGCTGAAATGGAATTTCAATTACAGGACGCTTTCCGTCCGGGATACGGTTTTGACGAACCAAGAGGAACAAGAAACTTACCTAGGTAGATTAGAGCATAGCTTGAATCTTTGGAAAGGAGCCATAAAATCCACTACTAGGTATGAAATCGGTTCAGGGCAAGAACCGGAATTGGAATTCGTGTACCAACAGGTAAATGCCGGAGAAGGTCAGTACACTTGGTTTGATCGGAACTTGGATAGTATTCCGCAATTGGATGAATTTGAATTGGCGGTTTTCCAGGACCAGGCGGATTATGTTCGGGTTGCCACGGTTACGGACAGATACATTCGTTCTAATTCCGTTCAGTTCACCAATAATTTTGCCCTAAATCCGAAGGCGGTTTGGTTCAAGGAGAAGAAGGGAATAAAGTCGGTGATTTCAAAGTTTGCCCTTCAAAGCAATATTCGGATAAACAGGAAAGTGAGGCAAAACGGGGATGTCTCCCAATGGAATCCCTTTGAGACGAGTGTCCCGGATTCCTCTTTGGTCACCTTATCATCGGTCTATCGTGCCACCTTGTTTTTTAATCGATCCCATCCCAAATATGACGCAAGGATTGGACTCAATAATGCCAGAAACCGGAACGTTTTAACCACGGGTTTCGAAGCAAGGAGAAACGATGAAAGGTTCATTGCCGGTAGATGGAACATGACCAAGAAATGGACCATCTCCGCTAAGGTTTCCCAAGGAAGATCCGCCTCGGATTCCGAGGTTTTCAATAATCGTGATTACGATTTAGATTTTATTCAATTGGAACCCCAATTGGCATATCAGCCCTCGCCTACGTTTAGGGTGGTCGGGTCGTATAAATACAAGAATGGAAAGAATAGAATAGGAACGGAGGAAGAACTTGTATTGAATGACGCGAATGTGGAGGTGACCTTTAATCAATCCTCCGCTACCTCGATTCGAGCTAAAGTGTCCTTGGTGAATGTTGCCTTTACGGGAATAGCTGACTCATCCGTTGGATTTTCCTTGTTGGAAGGTTTGCAAAACGGAAGGAATCTCCTTTGGAATATTCGATTTGATAAGCGACTTTCAAAAAGTCTACTTTTGAGCATCAATTATGAAGGAAGGAAAACCGGCATTAATCCGATTATCCATGTAGGACGTGCTTCCATACGTGCTGATTTTTAATCTAACGTATTTTCTTTGTTAGAAGGCAAAATACCGACATCCGGTCTTCTTTTTTTGGAAAACGGATAACCCTTGGCGTATCTTTTGCGCTATATAATGGCGTAAGTAAATTTAGAGCTTGTTTAAATTTTGGTCTTTATGTCGAGAAGTATCAATTTTTTGATTAAT
>JAHDDF010000132.1 GCA_020629475.1 Saprospiraceae bacterium | reverse complement strand
AAACCCGTTTTAGCGGGATTGTCATACAAGGAGATATTATGCAATTGGGCATAGTGGATATCTTGCCCTTTCAATCCCGCCATAAAAAGGAGGGCGAAAATCGGAATGTAAATTATTCTTTTCACGATAATCATTTTTAAGGGTTATTTGAGTAAGGTTACGTTGCCTTTCTTAAAGTATTCCTCACCATTCAGGCATTTGAGTTGGAGATAATACCCGAAAACATCAGGAGGCAATTCCTTACCCTTGAATGTCCCGTTCCATCCCTCGTTAGGATCACTGG
Source organism: Saprospiraceae bacterium (assembly GCA_020629475.1). Lineage (GTDB taxonomy): Bacteria > Bacteroidota > Bacteroidia > Chitinophagales > Saprospiraceae > JAHDCE01. The sequence continues at coordinate 10,387 of JAHDDF010000132.1, read as the reverse complement.
TTTCGAATACTTTTTCACCCCATCGGTTATAAACAGCCATATACATTTCATCAATGGCGTTTCCTCGGACATAGAATACGTCATTGCGTCCATCCCCGTTCGGTGAGAAGGCATTAGGTACGAAAATGAACGGTTCATCACAAAAGAAGGTCCTAACAACCACGCTTATGTTTGCTGTATCCTCACATCCCGAAACGGGATCACTTACGAAGACGGTAAATACCTGATCATCGGGCGGTGTCGCCAAAGGGTTCCTTATCTCATCATTATCCAAAAACTCCGAAGGAATCCATTGATAAACGAAGCCGTTACCCGAGGTGGCATCCAATTGGGTGGATTCTCCCGGATAAATCGAATCCGGATCAGCGGTAGCGATAATCCCTAGGTTATTCTCGTTGACACTAATCAACGCCTCCACCGTATCACGGCAACCGAATTGGTTTTCCGCGTAAAGGGTAATCACGGCGTCACTATCGACGAATACGGTAGGATTATCCGTACCCGCTCCATCAACAATGGCATTATCGGGTTCCCAAACATAAGTTAGTATATCAGAGGGATCGTTATTTATCGCTAATAGCATGGCGCTATCTTGTTCGCAAATTTCGACATCCTCAACGGAAACTTGAACGGAATTACTTCCTGCTTCAATGCTAGCCGAGGCGGAACAGCCATATTGATCCGTTACCAACACAAAATAATCATCCAATGCCCCCGGGAAAACGGTTTGATCCGCACCTGTTCCCACCAGCCCCGTCAAATCGGGGTTTTCGTACCAAGCATATGAAACACCCGTATTACTACTGGCGGAAATATCCACATCAGGATCACAACTAACCTGCCCGCCCGATGTCGTTACCTCTAATTCTTCAGGAACAAAAACATCAACCGTATCCAAATGCAAACAGCCCGTTACCGGATCGGTAACCGTTACATAATATTCAGTGGAAGAACTCGCCGTAAAAGTAGGGCTAGCGGCATTCGGATCAGACAATGATCCACCGGGTGACCACTCATATCCAAAATTGGGGTTCCCTCCTGGATTCAAGGTACCTTGTTCCCCGATACAAACCGTTGGATCGGTAAAGGAGGTTTGGAAATTATTGACGGTAACAACGGTACTATCCAAGTACTCACAACCCGAAATAGGTTCCGTAACCGTGATATAATAGGTCGTTGTTTCCGTAGGCGAAGCTATGGGATTAGCGATTCCCGTATTGCTCAAAGTCGGATCAGCCGCCCATTCATATTCATAACTAGGATCGGCGATGACATCTAATTGGACGCTTTCACCCTCACAAATAACTTCCCCTATCGGGATGGCTTGTGTTATGATGGGTTCTACCCTCACGGTGTCTTGGTAGGTACATCCCGTTATAAGGTCTTGTACATTCACGTTGTATGTTACCGCTTCTGACGGATTGGCTTGGGCGCTTCCGGAGAAAGGATTGATGATATTGGGACCACCCGACCAGAAATAATTCAGGTTGGGTTCATTGCCGTCGTGCAATTGAACCGTATCCCCTTCGCAAAAAGGAACCACATCGTCAAAATCCACTACCAAGTCGTCCACGATTACGGTAGTGGAGTCCACGTATACGCAATTATCAGCAGGGTTCGTAACGGTTACGTAATAGGTGGTCGTCTCTGAGGGGAATGCGACCGGGCTTGGCGCCGAGGGATTCCCTAGGGTTTCCGTAGGCGACCAATTATATTGGTATTGGAAACTTGATCCTTGATTGAGGGTCGTACTTCCTTGCACACATATACCTTGGGTATCCTGTAATTCCAATTCAAGTACATCCACCGGGATAAATTCTTGATGCGTCACTTGGCAACCGTTTTCCGCCGTTACGGTAAGGGTTGCCACGAAGGTTCCGTTATCCGTCACGAATTTTGTAGGGTTCTGTTCATCGGATGTGGTGCCATCACTAAATTCCCAAAACCATTCCACGGGATTGGATATGGTATCATATGTGAGATCTTGAAAATCTATCTGCGCGGGAAATACGCAACCATCAATTAAATCCAAATCAAAATCCACGAACAAGGATGGATATTGGACGCTAACGGTAGCATAACTCGTATCGGCGCAATCCGCGAAAGGATCGGCGATAAGCGTAACAACGTATAAGCCCGTATCAGGGTAAACGTAACTTACGTCTGCTCCTGTTGAAACATCATTAGTGGTATTGGGGTCCCCGAAATCCCATTCATAGGATTCCGCGTTTTCTGATTCATTGGTAAAATTGACGGTAAAGCCGTCGCAATCCACTTCAGGAGCGAAAAAAGATGAAATGGCTTCACCACAGACCCCTACATTATATTGAAAGTCCCGTTTGGACGTAGATATTAATTGCCCGTTTCTATATTCCTCTACACAAATTCCTACCACGAACTGCCCGATGGTATTGGGGGTCCCGGTTAAGAATCCCGTTTCTGAATCAATTTCCAAGGGCGTCCCGCCCATCATATCAAAAAGATTATAGGGTGGATTTTGCCAAACCACCGAATCATAAGGAGGGGGATTGGGAGGTTGGGGTTGCGGAATATTTTGATCCGCTCCCTCAAAAGGCGTACATAGTTTGTAGACGAGAGAGTCCCCGTCTATATCCGTCGCTGAATGATCAAAAAGTATGGGTTCATTCACGCATATAAACGTGGGCGGCCACTCATTGAATACGGCGCTGGAATTACATTCTTGAAGTGCTTGTTCAGAGATGAAGTTATAATAAGTGGCACCGGTAGCCAAGGGATCCACTATGTTTAATATGGTCTGGTTTCTACAACATCTTTGATAAGATAACTGATAACCACCCGGACGAAACGGCAAGGTTACCTGCGAAACATAAGTTGTCCTGTGTACACAAACTTCCGGAGGAATCACCAAGCAAGTATCAAATAGTGTCGGGTTAAGGGTATCATCCCCCATCAAGGGTATTAACAATTGACCGTTCTGCCCAATCGATGTCACCAAGTTATTATTGGAATCAAATACCCCGATGGATGCCGGATCATCAAAATAAGCCTGAGGATTTCCGTTGAAGCAATCCCGGAAGATAGTCAAGGAGATTTCATACTGATCATTTCCGAGGCATTCGTAATTTAACTCCCCCCCTACGATGTGCGTGGCGCGGAGGCTACCAATACTCGAAACAAATAAGAAAAGGATCAGTAAAATAGACCGAGGGGACGGTCCTTGGGTGTTTCGTTCTGCCATAATCGTAGGGTAGTTTGTAAATTTCCTTTAATGTAACAAAAAGACTGCATAGAGGGCAAGGATCGTTGGGTCGATTTGTGACGTTTCTTTCATAATGTCGGACAAGTTCCTTCTTTCTGAGTTTGGGGCTTGAAGTTTATGTCGTAATTTCGTAGTCCCTATACCTAAATATCATTCAAATAAAATCCGCTGCATATCATGGCGAATCGTATCGTAACCCTAGATGAATTCATCATCAAAAGACAAAATGATTTCTCTTATGCCACCGGGGAATTAACCGGACTCCTAAGGGATATCGGTGTTGCCGCAAAAATCGTGAACCGTGAGGTAAATCGTGCGGGGCTAGTAAATATCCTTGGTATCCACGGTGCGGAAAACTCCTCCGGGGAGTCCGTACAGAAATTGGATATGTATGCCAATGATAAACTCATTGAGTGCTTGTCCAATTCCGGGGAATGCTGCGGTATCGCTTCCGAGGAAAACGAGGATTTCGTTCCCTTAAAAGCGGTGGCGAGTAAAAATGCCTCTTACGTCGTTTTGTTTGATCCGCTAGATGGTTCCTCCAATATCGACGTGAATGTTTCCGTTGGAACCATCTTTTCCATCTACAGAAGGGTAAGCCCGGAAACCGGGGAATGCTCCTTGGAGGATTTCCTACAAAAAGGTGTGGAGCAGGTAGCGGCAGGATACGTAATTTACGGAACCTCTACCATCTTGGTTTATACTACAGGAAACGGCGTAAACGGTTTTACGCTTGACCCAAGTATCGGGGAATTCTGCTTGTCCCACAGGAATATCCAAATCCCTAAAACGGGGCAATACTATTCCATCAACCAAGGATATTATTCCAAGTTCGATTTGGAGATGCGCCGTTATATCGATAACTGTAGCGACGAAAACCTTCGTCTCCGTTATATCGGTACCATGGTGGCGGATATCCACCGCATCCTTTTCCAAGGCGGTATTTTCCTTTATCCCAATACAAGGAAGTATCCCAACGGAAAGTTACGCCTCTTGTACGAGTGCAACCCGATGTCATTTATCGTGGAGCAAGCGGGAGGAAAAGCCATCGATTGCCGCTTGAAGCGTATTCTTGACATCAAGCCACAGGAATTGCACATGCGTTCTTCCATCGTTATCGGTTCTCCGCAAATGGTGGACGAGATGAAAGCTTTCGTTGAGAAGTATAGTGCTAATCCGGCGTTTAGCTAAAGAAAATTTTCACCTATCTGAGAAGGGCTCGTTTCAAGCTGAAGCGAGCTCTTTTTTGTTGGTGACATTCGAATAATTCAAAGCCTCAAAATCCTAAAATTATATTAACTTCACGAGGCTAGGTTGCGCCAAACATAGGACGTCGACTTTACAAATTAGAGGAACTAAACACTTTAATTTCCCAAAGGGGAAATAGGAATTATCGATCCATAATCATAAAACAAAAACGAAATGAAAAACCTCATTTTCACCTATCGTAATGGTGAAAGAATCTACTTGGAAAAATCGATGGACTCCCTAGTCATTAGGGAACTGCCGGAAAAACTCAATCAAAAAAGTATACCTGAAGGAATTCAAGTATCCGGAAAATCCACAAAAATCACTACGACTCCGGATAATCTCGAAAACTTGATGTCCCGCGCTCGTGAATTTTTCGTGGCGCATCATTCCTATAAAATTCCGGGCACCTCTAATGATTTTTTAATTACGGATCGCGTTTTCATCAAATTCCAACCCGAAACCTCCTTGGATGAAAAGAACGTCTTGCTTCGTAAATACAAACTGGTCATCCATAAAATATACGAGGGCGGTCTTGTACTATGCCGTTTAACCAACGAAACGGGAATGAACCCCATTAAACTGGTTGTAAGGTTAACGGAAGACGAAAATCTAGAATACGCGGAGCTGGATTTAAATTATACCCCTACACTAAACAACATCCCTTTACCATCGGATACACAATACCTTAGGCAATGGCATCTTCACACCCGGTTCAATCATTCCGATTACCATCCTAGGGCATCATCCCTGGTAGAGGACGCTTGGATTCACCTCGGGAATTTTGGTTCCAATGACGTGGTCATCGCGGTTACGGATGATGGCTGCGACATGAACCACAAGGATTTCAGCAACCCCGAAAAAATGGCGGGTTGGGGAAGAATGGAGCAAGAGTCTTTTTTCACCTTCGGGGATACTTCCAGAATGTACAAACGCGGATTTGACCACGGTACTTCCTGCGCCGGTGTTTCAGCCGCCGAAATAGACGGGACCCAAACCGTTGGTGCGGCACCAAACGCAAAACTTTTCCCGGTCATGTGGGAATCTGGTAATGAAGGAGGTGGAACATCTTTGTTCGTCACCGATTCAAAATTCTTGACGATACTTGAATCCATAGGTAATAGAGTGGATATCATTTCAAATTCTTGGGGTACGGAACCCTACTCGATTTGGGGTGCGCCCGTAGTAGAAAAGGTAACGGAACTCTCTACCTCGGGCGGAAGACGAGGAAACGGTATCTTATTCTTATTTGCCGCAGGAAACGCTAATTGCCCATTGAACTATGACGGCAATATTGAAGTACCTTTTTCTAGCTCTGAAGAGGGAGGAAGCCTGCTCATCCATACCTCAAGTTTTTTTAGGAGAAACCTATCCCACCTCCCGAACGTGATGTTCGTTGGTGCTATCAGTAGTAGAGGACAACGTTCCCATTATTCAAATTACGGTGACGGCTTATCCATTTGCGCGCCTTCTAGTAACTCGCACGTGTTTTGGCGATTGTTCGTAAGGGGCCTAGGGATTACCACGACAAAAGGTCCGGATTCCATTGATTTCGGTTTCGGGGGAACCTCTAGCGCCACACCATTAGTAGCCGGAGTAGCAGGTTTGGTTTTATCCGCCAATCCCGGGCTTTCCGCCAATGACCTTGCCACGATTCTAAAACGATCCGCCTCCAAGGACCTTCTTATGGAGGGCTATCAAAAATTAGATGTCCAACCCGATGGTTCCACTTGGGACGTTTCCCCCGTCCCGCCTTTTGATTCCGGGCACTTTAGAAATATCGGCTCCACGGACGGAACTTGGAGCCCTTGGTTCGGGCACGGAAAAGTAGACGCCCTAGCCGCGGTAAGAATGGCGGAACAATGGCAATCCACGCCGGAAATCCCGGAAGAACCGGTTCCGCCTGTAACACCCCCTACTCCACCGGACGATTCAACACCTCCTGTAGAACCACCCAATGATGATGCTACACCACCTGAAATCATCTTACCCAATGTGGAAATCGAAGGGGAAATCCATTTTAACCGGGAGGGAATCTCCATCCTAAGAAATGATAGGGAAACAACCGCCCAAGGAGGAAGGAACAGAAAAGCTCTTGCCATGAGGTTAAACCTTAGACCAAATATTGATGGCTTAGATCTAGAGTATATGGTCAACAACGACCGTGACGGAAATTCCGCTTGGACACGGGCAGGGAATTTAGCCGGTTCCGGAAGAAACCGGATATGCGAATTCCGGATAAGACTTACCGGTGAAAACGCCGAGTTTTACGATGTGGAATACAAAGCACGAATCAAACGACGCGGAACTACCGGCTGGAAGAGAAACGGGGAAGCCTGCGGCTCTCCCGGAGGACGAAGAATGGAAATGATTCGAGTTCGAGTATTGAGAAAATAAAAATGAATGGAGAAGGAGTTTTATAGCTCCTTCTCCATTCTAAAATGAGGAATATTAACTTCTTCAAAACGGTCTCCCACCGTTTGGTAATTCATGGCCTTATAAAATACTACCGCTGTCTCACGGGCGTTTAATTCCATCTTATCAAACCCCCTCCTTCTCGCCTCGTCTTCACTAAAAATCACAAGGCGTCGACCGATGCCTTTTCCTTGCATATTTTCAGCAACGGCTACTTGGCGCATTTTTATCCATCCATCTTCCTTTTCGACCAAGGAAAGAACGCCCACCAATTTCACCTCATCATCATAACAGCCGAGGTGAATCTGCTTGTACTCCTCCTTGATTTGCGGAATGGTAAATTTTAATCCCAAAGGCTTTCTGAGGATATCATCACGAAGTCGTAATGCCTCATCAAAAGCCGGTGTCCCAAATTCAATTTCAGCGCAAAACATCTATTAATGAAGAATTAAAAATGATGAATGAAGAATTAATGCGGGAATACTTCTAGCGAAACGGACATGGCGGCATGGAAAGCATCCCTATCTACTCCGGTATCGATTCCTTGTTCCGCAAAGTACTGGTACACGTTTTCCGTCGGCATATTTCCTGTGAGATCATCCTTTGCCATAGGGCAACCGCCGAAGCCTTTTATCGCACCGTCATATCGGGTACAACCGCCCTTGTATGCGGCTACGATTTTCTCCATCCAATTATGGGGTTCCGTATGAAGATGCGCCCCGAACGTAATTTCAGGATATGCGGGAATTAAATTAGAGAAAAGGTACTCGATGGTTTCAGGTGTTCCGCAACCTATTGTGTCCGAAAGGGAAAGGATACTTATCCCCTCTTTGGCTAGCTCCTCCGTCCAATGTGCCACCACCTCAACATTCCAAGGGTCGCCATACGGATTCCCGAAGCCCATTGAAATATAAACCACCATGGTTTTTCCGGATTTCACGCAGATTTCCTGCATCATCCTTACCCTATCCATGGACTCGGCTATGGTAGCGTTAGTGTTCCTTTTTTGAAAAGTTTCCGAAATGGAAAAGGGATATCCCAAGTAATCGATCTCCTCGAATTTAGACGCATCGTCGGCCCCTCTTTTGTTGGCGACAATCGCCAATAATTTTGAATTCGTTTTGGATAAATCCAAGCGGGAAAGGACATCCGCCGTATCCCTCATTTGGGGAATCGCCTTCGGGGATACGAAGCTGCCGAAATCAATGGTATGGAAGCCCACTTGCAGCAACTTATTGATATAAGCCGCCTTGGTTTCCGTAGGAATGAATTCCTTCAATCCTTGCATGGCATCCCTTGGGCATTCTATTAGTGATATCATCAGCTCGGTTTCAGGTTTTGGCGATGCAAAGATAAGGTAACTAAGGACTATTTATGGTCTAATTGATCCATTATGGGGTATATTTGCAACAAATCCAAACCTCAAGGGTTGAATCAAAAACATTTTTGACAATGGAAGGAAACATGGAAAGTACAGGAACAAAAAAAAGCACGAAGACTTGGTTCATGGTCCTTGGATTCGTTTTAGCCTTCCTTGGTTTCATGTCCTTGGGACTAAGCCTAATCGGTGTTAGGATTTCCTTTCTTTCTTGGTTATACAACCTTGGTTCATTGGCTGCCTTCCTCATCCATATCGGAATGATTATGCTCGGACTCATCCTTATTTTTATGGCAAGCGATAACCACCAAGCCCTATTGGAAGATTAGGGGATACTTTATCAATAGACATCCCTGTCAAAAATCATTCGGATGGATTTACCCCCTTGCTCAATGCTAATCCATTGGCGGGTACAATCAAATACGAACTTATACGGCATATTTATATCAAAACTGCCCGGTTCCGTGTTCCTGACAATGGTATGAAAATGCTCTTCGCCGTCTTGATAAGTGGCTTTTGCCTTGTATAAATTCGGTTCGGGTAAATCAAATAACTCAAGCCATACGCCTTCCCCCTGACCGGTAAGCCAAGTAGCCTTCTCTCCTATCAATTCCGGTTTGCTTGGGGCACCAACCCTCCAATCCTCTTTAGGTCCGGTAAAATTCCCGGAAACCGAGGAAAGCATCTGTTTTACCGCATCCTTTGTACGCAGCTTCATTTCTATCATTCCGGCACCTTGTTCCTTTTTGATAATCGGTTCCGAACCACCTACATGAATCGCATTACCAACGGGCGAGGCGTACCAAAATTGACGACTTTTCAATTTCTTTTTGACGGCATCATTCGTACATCCCGCATGTATGACATCACTTACGAAACGGGAACAATTGGTTCCTTTATTTTTTGAGAAGGTCAAGTATCTTACACTACCTTTCTCTTGTAAATCAAGGATAAAACGCTTGGTACGACCATAATTCATATCTCCGAAATTCCGGAAAACCATGGCACCATCACCATGGGTATATTTATGAATAGACTCCAAATAAGCGGTTATTTCCTCCATATTGCTTACCCGTCCTGCTTCATCAATTTTCGCGTCTACGGCAACGTATAAATGCGGATCGGATAACTCGGAACGAACCCTACCTTTCCCTAAAGGGGTGATATACCTCCCGAAATCGAAGTACTCAACGTTCCCCGTTTTCTTATGGATCAAACACAAGGCGGCATGACCAACGGGAAAATTCAAACGCTTCAAAATCCCCATGTTATGCGCCCACACGAAGAAGGGTTCCGTTGTAGTAGCATACGCCTCCGGAAACCCGATAACCATTATTATACAATCGTTTTCTAAATGCTCCATAACATCCAATTCCTCCCAAATTTAAACTAAAAAATCTATTCCCCTTAACTCCTCTTAAATCCTTAATGGTTCAAAAAAAATACGCTCATACACTCCAAGCAAAACACCTACTTCATTCTCCCAAATATATACTTCTTTTGCTTGTCTACAATTATCCTTTAATCGCAAATAAAGTGCCTCATTTTCCAATAATTCCTGAAGCGCATTTTTTAAGGTTTCCTTCTTCAAATCAGGCACCAATAACGCAACTTCAAATTCCTCTTTAATATACCGATACTCCGGAAAATCCATATTCACCGAAGGAACCAATGCCTGTATATAATCAAAGGATTTATTCGCCAAGGAATAGTAATAATTCAAGCCTTTATTTTGTAATAAATTCAAGCCGACATACACCTTCGGCGTTAAGGCACGCAAATCTTCCGGCTGCATAAAGCCAAGGAATTTCACTTTACCTTCTAAACCTTTCTCCTTGACTAATTCCCTCAATGATTGAGAATTATCTCCTTCACCCACCAACCAAAATTCAACATCCTCGATTTCAGGCACAACCTCAATCATTTCCTCCAAGCCTCGCCCATCATTCAAGGCGCCTTGATATAAAATAACCTTAGGTTCCAGCTTCTCCGGTTCACCATAATCCGAAGCAAAAGGAACGTTCCTAACTACCTTAAAAGGAACATTATACTCCTTTTCGAATAATTCCTTTAAGGAACGGCAAACGGTATAGTTATATTTAATA
>JAHDDF010000131.1 GCA_020629475.1 Saprospiraceae bacterium | reverse complement strand
TGAGGTATTTCCACATCTACAATATCCCCGATCTTGAATTCAAGTCGATGGGGCATAAAAACCACATAAATTGCCTCCCTGTAGGCATGCTCTACATCACCCCTGAGCTTTTGCACCTGACTTGGCTTCGTTTGAGGCGGGTGTCTTGTCGGTTTTCCCTGCCTTTTCCTTGAAGGGCTGCCTGTATATTACATCCGAAGGGGTTTCCAAAAACTTGAATACACGCATTAAAACGGAATTCGCAAGGGGATTCCTGTGTTTGATATAACAGAACAACTCAGTCGGTTCCGCACCCACCGAACTCTTGATTTCAGGTGCCGTCCTTGCAAAATCAATATGCTGTGAATTATTCACGTTGATTGAAATCTTTATGATGTCATACAAGATATTTAGGTAAACCTGGTATTTCCTGTTGTATGCCTTATCAATCCCCAAGAAGTGGGCATGGGTTTCATGTCCGTTTTTAATGGTGGTAAAAAACGCGATTAACTTATCGCCCTCAAAATAGCCTACGAGTTTATAATCATCGTTAAACTTCTTCTTGAGTTCCGCAAAATAATCGGGATGGAGTTTGACGAGATTAAAATCCGCCGAATCGGAAATCATTTTGTACAATTCATTGATTCTATCCTTATGGGAAATAATCTCCTCGTAGCTCAAATCCATCCTTTGAACCTCCTTGGCCGCCTTGAAGGCACGCTTTGCCCTTACCCTATATTTGGAGGACATGGCGGCGAGATAATCCTCAAAAGATTCCCAATCGGGTCTGATGGTCATGGTCATGCACGGTTCCGCCGTAAACTCATTGTAACCGCAATCCTTCAATGGTTGGGATTGACGGGCAACGGAACCGGGGAAATCCTTGATAAAACGGACGGAGAACCTTACGTTTTTAGTTTGCTCAATAATGGGAACCGCATCATTAATGACCCTACTTAAAATGGAAAATGACTCTTTGGCATCCTTGTTTCTAAAACGGAAGCCAAACTCACCCGTTAATAAAATTGAACCGATAACCAATCCGTTAAAACGAATGGATTTCAAAAGGTTTTTTTTCATCCAAGCCTTAAATCCTTTCTCTTTCTCATCCACGCGGAGAATTTCCTCACCCTTGCAAGGAAGGCTTTGGCAAAGGATAATCCCAAGGGGTTGCCCTCTTTCATATACGGGAATGTAAATGAATTCAAGCCCCTCGGAGGGATTCATTTCCAAGAGCCGAAGGTAATCTTGGTTCATAAAGAAGTCGGAGGAGTATTTGAAAACGTTCTCGACTTCAAGGATGGAATAGGCAATCTTAAATTCCAATTGGGAATCAGTTACCTTGTAGGTTCCTTTTTCGGCATCCTCCAAAAGCTCACTGGAGAATATGCATTTTTTTCCGAACATGATACGGTTTGGCAGATTGTACGACCTAAGAACAAATTTAAGAATAAACAGTTGTATCGTGCCTGTTTATTTCAGGAGCCGCACTTATATACTCCCGAAAGAAACGCCTGAACGGTCGTTGGTAAGACTATTATTCGCCTTGAGGTAATTCTTCCAAAATAATGCGGTGGCCCTTAGTTGCACCACATCCCCCGGTTCAACTTGAGGATAGCCCGCTTCCGGAAAAAGAAGTTCCAATAAGCGAATGGCGGTAATGGAATATCGAGCTACCTCCTTGGTTTCCGTTCCTGAAAAGGGGGCGGTAATATCGAATTCGAGCAAGAAATTAATCTTATCGAAATCGGGTTTACCCGATTTGTCCTTGATCGGGTTTCCCGTTTTTTCAAGTACATCCATTAGAAAAACTGGGATGCCGCGTTCCAGTCCTTTTTCCCAATCTATCCGTTCGTCCTCGGTATCCACCAAGTGTTCCGGCAACCCGAAGGCGACCATAAAAAAGCGGAGCCTTGAGGATTCATCATAATCGACTAAATCATCCACGAAAGGGAAAATTTGTTCCAATTCATCAGGAACTGCCTGCTCTAACCGGAATTGTTGAAGGGTATACGCCAATTCCTCGTCCCTTGTAAAGGTTTTGGCGAAATTGATTTCCTCCGCCAATGTCATACCCTTGCTTTCCAATAAAAACAAGTGCTTAAGCAAGCGCTTTTCTTCAAACGAGCTAATGGGGCCGGATTGATTTAAGTAAGCATTTAATCCACCTTGGATACCCGCCTCGTTAAAGGAATCCTCTAAAAGCCGTTTTAATAGTGCGGGATGTTTTGCCAATACGCGATTCCAAATTTTCCCCATTTCCTCAGGGTTCGAACCTTTTAACTTGTCCTCAATAAATCGAATAAGGACATCCGGGTTTGCTTGGTCAAAATAACCGACGATTTGCTCCAAGTATTTCAAAGGGAACTCCAAGGAGGAAAAACCATCCAAATGATCCTTGGGGTTCAAGCTATTCCTCCATTTTAGTTTTCTAATCTCGGATTCCTTTTTCAAACGAGGTAAGGCGTCTATGATGTCCTTACTTAAATGATCGGCGTAAAACTCACTTTCAATCAAGATGTTTAAATCCCTTGCAGTCAATTCCTTTTGATGGATCACTTCTGATGCCCTTAAAAGGAAGAGTTGCTGTTCCCAAGTGGAAAAATCAGGATGTTTTTTAGAAAAGGCATTCCAGCGTTCCGCAGTTTCCCTGAGGGCTTCATCATCCGACTGCCTGAAGGAGTGGTTGAATAAGGATTCCAACATTAAAACGGCATCATCCGTTAGGGTTCTTTTAGTACTTCCTTCCTGAAACAAAACCTTTCCTGAATCCAGCAATTTAATTAAATCCGGTAGCATTCCTTCCTTAAGATTAATACCCAAGTACTCGGATAACATCCTTCCGCCCCTTGGTTCCTTAAAACCGGTCAATGCCTTGAAAACCTGCTTGTAATTCTTGTCGGTCGGTTCCTCGATTTGCATCAGGTCACGGCTATCGTATAATTCGGGTCTGGCCAGGAATTTCTCTAGCGGTATCCTATCAGGGATTTCAATTTCCCCGGGTTCGGTATTCCATTCGGAAAGTACTTCCCGTATATGCTCATCATACTCCGATGCGGCTAGTTTCTTTATCCTTCTTAGGGGAACCCTACCTTCCTCCTTAACCTTATCAATGTACTTGTTACAGTTTCCTCCAATACCGATGGAACGGAACAAACCCGCTTTTTTCAAATAAAATCTAAGCTCATTGTTGTCTCCTGCAATTTGCGAAAGGAACAAAGAATATTTACGGTCTAAAATGCGGGAGACGCTCCTGTTGAATTCAACGTTTTTCGAATGGATGAGCGCCTCTATTTCAAGCCCGGTTAGATCATTTAACTTTAGTTGTTCGAAAAGCCTTTTCTCTAATTCGATCCTTTCCTCAAAAGGCGGGTTCATCTTAAGCTTCTCCATCGTACCGATTGCGGGAGGATTGACCACCGTTTCAAATCCTTCCTCTTCACAATATCTGTTCAACTCGGATAAAGCATAGAGGAAGCCAAATCTAAAATCAGGTAAAATTGGATTGGCACGTCGGAGAACAGGTTGATATTTTTCCTCTAACACAGCGATTAACTCGCTGGGGTATTTGGAGAGGGATTTATAAGACGACATGGCTACTAAATCATTTGAAGATGTCAACTTCTTAAAGAGCCTAGAGGCGGTTTCTTCATTTTCGTCCTTGATTTTGGTGTTGAAATAATACCCCTTCTCGGAATCGTACTCGTATATCTCATAATTGGAAGCCCAATAAACCGCGAGGTTAAAATAAAAGGTCCTGTCTTGTTTATTTGATAAATCATCCAAAGACACCCACTCTCCACCACCGTTCTTGACAATGATTTTTGAATCCACCCTTTCCTTGAAAAGTTGGACCATTCTTCGGGTATTGAAAAAGTTATCACCTGAATAACCGAATAAGACCGCAGCGGCATAAAAAAGAGCTTTGGAGTCTCCCGTATCCAAAAGTAAGTCTAGGGCATTTTCCCTGAGGAAGGGTTGCTTCCCCACTTTCGCCAGGACGAATGCCAGGTAATCCGCCTCGTCCTTAAAATAATCAGGTTCGGCATCCACCCAATCCCGAAACCCTTCCATCCTCATGGATTGCAAACTTCCCGCTTTTTCGTACTCCAAGCGGTATCTGGAAATCAAGTCCTTTATTTGAGGATCAAGAAATAATCGGTTGGTTAAAAATGACAGGGGTACAGAAGCATCTTTCGGACTAAGGTTTCCGTTCTCGACTTCTATTAGTAAGCGCTCTAGACTTTCGGAAATTCGATAGGTAGAGATGGCTTGGCAAAGGGTTTTCCTAAAAAACTCCTGTTTATAAACGTTTTCGGGTACACCTTTTCCCTCAAGCATCCCGAGAAGGTAACGGTAGCTTTCCTCCGTACCTAAATCCGCAATCCGTTGTAATTGATATTCAACAAAAACCTTCACGGGGGCGGAAGCGCTCATCTCCACCACGGATTTATAGCGTTTTAAAGCCAATGCCTTATCTTTTGTAGAAAGCGGTTTTGCCTTTTCCACCTTTGCTTCAGCCGTAAAACTCTCGATAGGTCGAGTATAGAAGGATCTTAAAATCGGGGAATATCGAAGCTTATCCGAAGTATCGTTTAAAAAACCGAATAACTTTTTAGAACTTAAATCACTAGGGTTTTCCCATTCCGGTTTTTCAAGGAACAAGAAATCGGTAACCAATCCGAAAGCATCCTTTTTATTGTGGGACGGCAAGAAATCATACATACCCGCGATTTCGCGGAATGCCCTTGGGTTTCCCTGATTCAATCCCTCCTCCAAGCGAACCAAAAGGACATCGTAATTTACGTCAGGAGTTTGTGCCCCTAAAGGTAGGAACAGGAGGAAGAATCCGCAGACCTGCCACAGCCGCCATTTCAAACCCCTGTTTCTTTTCATTAGCGTTGCTTGTCTTTATACTCTTTGACCAAGTCCTTGACCATTTCCTTAACCTGTTGGGAAAACTCCATGTTCAAGATCCAATTGTAGTAACCCATGTCATTAGCCAAGGATTCTCCTACGGGTTGGTTATTGTATTTACCGAAATTGAAGACGATGTTTCCGTTTCCGTCCTTTTTCAATTTCTGCGTTGGCTCCACCCATTTCATTTCGTTCACGAATTCATGGATGGATTGCATATCATTCTTGATGGGTTCTTGGGTAACATTCCCGTCCCCATCCTCGAAATCAACCCCCTTGTACTTATCCAGCTGCCCCTTTAATACGGCAACGGTAGCACGAACATCAGCAAGGGCGTCATGGGCGTCCTCGAGTTTTCCTCCTACATAATAACGATACGCGGCGGTAAGCGTTCGAGGTTCCATTTTATAGAATATCCTTTGGACATCTATTAGTCTTCTTCTTGATATATCAAATTTCAAGCCGACACGGGAGAACTCCTCCATCAACATTGGGACGTCAAACCTATTGGAATTGTAACCACCCAAATCCGCATTTCCGATAAAATCGTGGATTTTTTGTGCCACTTGGCGGAAAGTAGGCTTATTGGAGACCATTTTCGGTGTAATCCCGTGAACCGCCATGGCTTCCTCCGAAATGGGGACACCGGGATTAATCAGCATTTCCAACTCAATCGGATCCCCGCCTGATTTTTTATACTTTATCAATGCGATCTGAACTATACGGTCCTTTACGATACTAAGCCCCGTTGCTTCCAAATCAAAAAAAACGATGTCTCTGTCGAGATTAAATTCCATATGTTTCAAGAATAATGTCCCTCAGGACGGAAATTTCTAAATTAATTGTGAATACCCACAAAAATCCCCGTTTTTCCCGAAGTAATTTCAAATATATCAAAATAAGCCGGCAAAGGGCATCGTTTGGATGTCACGGGCGCGATTTGCCCTATTTCAAAACCGAAATATTACTATAATTGTAGTCCGGTAACGTTTCAGCGTTATCGACGAAAAAAATCGGAAAAACCATGTCGACTACAGTAGAAAATCAAAGAAAATTATTGATAGGTGCGGGAATCGTGATTGCCATCCTTCTTGCCACCCTTGTGGTACTCCTATTCAATAAGTACGGACAATCCAAAGAGATTGCCAAGCAGGAGCAAGAAATTGCTACCGCCAATAAGCTGAACGCCGAGTTACAAGAAGAGTACGACAACGCGATTGCTGAGTTGGACGAGGCTCTTGTGGAAAACGAGGATTTACGAACCATGATCGAGGAGCAAAAAGCGGAATTGACCAAAACAAAAAACCGTATTAGCGGAATGATCAAATCCGGTAATTCCTCCAAGGCGGCGTTGGATGATGCCAAACGGGAATTACAAGCACTCAAGGATCAACAGGCTCAATTCCTTGCCCGGATTGATGAACTGGAAGCCCAAAACCAATCTCTCACGGAAACGGTAGCCCAAGTTACGGAGGAGAAAAAACTGGTAGAGGAAGAGGTCATACGGGAAAAGGAAGCCAAGGAGGCTGAAATTGCCGCTAAAGAAGCGATAGCCGAGGAAAAAGCGGCAATAGAAGCGGCAAAGGCCGAGGTGGAGAAGGAGAACGTTGCCTTGACCGAAAAGGTTGATATCGCCTCCGTGATTAAAACTTCAAGCATTGAATCCACAGGGTATAAACTTAAATCCGGCGGTAAAATGGTGAAGAAACGTTACGCCAAAAACGTTGACGTACTTAAGGTTTGTTATACAGCTACTGAAAACAAGGTAACCGAACCCGGTTCCGAGCAATTCTACTTCCGTATCCTTACTCCACTAGGCACTACCATGTACGTTGAGAATTTGGGCTCCGGAATCTTCGTGGAAAAGGAAAACCAAGAACAAATGCGCTTTACCAAAATCCAAGAGGTAGCTTACGATAATAAGCAAACCCAACAGTGCATGAATTGGAAGCCTGACACACCTTTCGCTAAAGGAAAATACCAAGTTGAAATTTATAACAAGGGTTACCTTGCCGGCAAAAGTGAATTCCAACTGAAATAAGACCATGCTTGTAGAGGATTTTATCCTTGATAGAGAAAATGAAACCGAAAAGGAATTGATGCTACTAACGCATCAATTCCTTTTGGATTTTATACCCGGTTTGGAAGCCCGCTACAAGTGGAAAACCGCGTTCTACGTCTTGCGAAAAAACTTGTGCTACCTGAATTTATCAAAGGGAAAATTATACATCGGGTTCATCAAGGGACACCTAATGAGTGACGCTTTCGGTAAACTTGAGGGGGAGGAACTCAAACAAATCCGCCATTTTTACATTTCTACACCTGAGGACATCTATTCGGATGCTCTTGCCGACTATTTAAGTCAAGCCCTAGAATTAGATAAAAGATGAAGGAAGAGAAGGATAACAAGGAGGAAGAATTCATTAATCCCATTGACCCCGATAAGGTGGCGGAAAACCCTGCCTTCCTACCCTACGCTCATACGGTGGGCGGTTCGGTGATAAAACCCATCGATAAAGGTAGAATCAAGGGGCTTGCCTTGGATGCCATGTACGAGCAAACCAATGTTCAATTGGATCAGATTCGGAAACAGGTAGAGCTCCTTGCCCAACAAGCGCAAAAAATCCATGACCGGGTTGAAATTTCCGAGAAAATCTATCAGGCGGAAATGAGTATTAAACCACTCATTGGGCATGAATATTTTTTATACCAACGAAAAAACGGAAGATTCGTCTTATCTCTTATTGCTCCTGAGGAATGGGGAAAATCTTGTCCCTACGAATTCGAGGCGAAGGTCAAATTATTATCGGACCATACTTGGGATGTTTTGGATTAGGTAATGAGGCTTAGGTATCATTTTTCTGCGACATGAATGTCACAACTTTGGGTGCGGCGGTCCTTTGGATCTATACCTATACCTATTCCAAACCAACACTACACCTATTCTATCCCAACCCTAAACCCATTCTATACCTACCCTTCCCCAATCACACCATATAATTCCGTTCGTCCCAGACCTTTCCGCCCCTGCAGCGTATAACCCGTCCCGGGTAAGTTTCTAGGATATTGTAATTATGGGTAGCGAAGATGACCGCCATATTTCTCTCCTTGGCGATATTCCGGATTAACCGAACGATGTCATCCGCCGTTTCCGGATCAAGATTGCCGGTAGGCTCATCCGCAAGTAGTAATTCAGGCTTGTTTAACAAGGCTCTTGCAATGGTTACCCGTTGTTGCTCACCGCCGGAAAGTTCAAAAGGGGATTTCCATCCTTTTCCGCCTAGACCAACGGCTTCAAGGGAAGCATTGATCCTTAAATTCCTTTCTTCGGGATTTTTCCAATCCGTGGCTTGAAGGACGAAATCCAAGTTTTCATCCACCGTCCTATCCGTCAACAAATTAAAATCTTGGAACACCACGCCTATTTTCCTTCGTAGTTCCGATATATTTTTCCACGTCAAGGCAGAGAGATCAAAGTTCGCTACTTTGCCGGTTCCCTTTTTTAGTTCCAAGGCTCCATAAAGCGTCTTCAACAGACTGGATTTCCCGGAACCGGTTTTCCCGACCAAGTACACGAACTCCCCGGCTTGGATTTCGAGATCAACATCCCTCAATACCAAATACTCCTCTTGAAAAACGGAAGCACCCTCAATTTGAACAACATTGTTCTTTATCAGCACAAATAATGGTTTTCTCTAATGCAACAATAAACCTGCCGAAAGTATCTGAAGAGCAAGATTAAAGATTATTGGTAAAAGATTAAAGCCCTACTAAGCAATTATGTTGTTCTTTTTCAAGAAGAGCAATCGCTTAAAATTTTGTCATTCAGACGTTAGACGTTAGATTTTAGACCTTAGATAAATTTTTGGTAAAATAGCAACACAAAATCTAACGTCTAGCAATCAGCGTAGATTCTTTAGAAATCTTTGACCTAGTAAAACTAATACCTCGGATTTACAACATTATGACCAATTGCCCAACAAAAAAACATAATTTTGCGTTGCTAATCAAATAGCTTTCCGACATGAAAAGAGGTCCCATTTTAGCGCTTATCGTTATCGCCATCGGAATCGGTGTTCTTATCAGTGCCTACGGCGATGCCGGCACCTACGGAAACTTCGAGGCTTCCTTGGAGCAACCCGGCAAGGAAATGAAGGTTGTAGGCGTCCTTTCCAAGGACAAGGAAGTAGTGTACGACCCGGAAGTAGATCCTAACCTTTTCTCCTTTTACATGAAGGACGATAACGGCGATGAGAAAAAGGTCCTGATGAATGCCGCCAAACCTACGGACTTCAATAAATCCGAAAAAATCGTACTTACCGGAAAAATGGTGGGCGATAATTTCGTGGCATCGGACATGCTCCTCAAATGCCCGTCAAAGTACAAGGACGAGGAAATCTACGTTAGAGGAAAACAAGGATAAGATCACCCTAAAGGGAGGAAACAAGACATGAACGAAACCATCAGTTATATTGGCGAGCACCTATGGATCGGAAGGCTCGGGCACCTCTTTATCATACTAGGATTCGTATCCGCGATCCTTTCCGTTTTCTCCTACTACAAGGCACAGAAAACCGAAGGGACCGACGAGGCGACCGGCTGGAAAAAAATAGCCCGTTTCTCCTTCCTTACGCACGGTATCAGCGTATTCGGAATCATCGGTTCCATTTTCTTCATCATGACGGAGAAGTACTACGAGTACGCTTACGCCTTCAACCACGTTTCCGATGACCTCCCCATGCGATACATCCTTTCCGCTTTCTGGGAAGGACAAGAAGGCTCCTTCTTGCTTTGGATGTTCTGGCACGTAATCCTAGGCATGGTTCTCCTTGCCAAATCCAAGGACTGGGAAAACGGTGTCATGATGTTCTTGGGCATCGTTCAAATATTCCTGACCTCCATGCTTTTGGGGATTTATATCGGGGAAACGAAAATCGGGATTAACCCTTTTATCCTCCTTCGGGACACCATGAATATCCCCTTGTTCTCCCAAGCGGATTATCTCACCCAAATCCAAGGATCAGGGCTTAACCCTTTATTACAGAATTACTGGATGACCATCCACCCGCCTACCCTGTTTCTAGGTTTCGCATCCGTAACCGTCCCCTTCTGTTACGCCTTAGCGGGTCTTTGGACCAAGCGTTACGAAGAATGGATAAAACCCGTTCTTCCTTGGGCATTATTCTCCGGAGCCATCCTTGGAACCGGAATCCTTATGGGTGGTGCCTGGGCATACGAAGCACTGAGTTTCGGTGGATATTGGGCTTGGGACCCCGTTGAAAATATGTCTCTTGTTCCTTGGTTGATTCTCATCGCGGGCATCCACATGAACGTTGTGGCGAAAGCCACCGGACATTCCCTACGTTCCACGGCGGTATTCTACGTTTTCTCCTTCCTATTGATACTATATTCCACTTTCTTGACAAGAAGTGGCGTCCTTGGTGACACCTCGGTTCACGCCTTTACGGAATTAGGTTTGGAGTGGCACCTCATCATCGGGATATTATCCATTACCGGTGTTTCCCTTTACCTATTTTTTAGGGATTACGGGAAAATTCCTCAACCCCAAAAGGAAGAACCTACCTCATCCAAGGAGTTTTGGATGTTCATCGGCTCCTTGGTGTTCTTGATATCAACCTTGTTGATTTCCGTTACCACTTCCATTCCCGTTTTCAATAAAATTAAAGACGTTTTTGGATGGATATTAGGGCTTGAGGTTACCCACACTGCTTCTCCTGTTGATGTAGTGGCACATTATAACCGTTACCAAATCTGGATAGCCGTACTTATCGCAT
>JAHDDF010000649.1 GCA_020629475.1 Saprospiraceae bacterium | reverse complement strand
TGATATTCCCACCAATCTTATCCGGCTTGTGATACAATCCAACAATTCCAAAATCTGTCCAACAATTCAATTTCGTATTGACCTTAAAACTCGGTGTCCGCTCCCTCCGGAATGGCGAGTGATACCAGTATTCTTTTCCACCCTTTCGGGTAAAAACTTTTTCATGTCCGAGGTGAATCAACAAATTCGCCATCGGAATTTTTCGGGCCGTGTCAATGTTCATGGTTTTAATGATTTTGAATTTATATTGTTATAAAATTTATCCACAGGAATCTTGGCCAGTAGAGGTCAATTGAAAATTGACCGACAAAAAATCAGAAAAATCAAGAGAATCATAGTTCAGACCTTTTCCCGTCCCCGATACCAATCCCTAAACTCCGCATCCGTCATCGTACGCGCCACCAGCCGATTCCCGAATGACTCCGGATTTTTCCGCTCCAACTTCTTCCGATCCCCCACCACCCGCTCGTTGATCCGTATCCAAGCATCCCCCGTCACATCAAAAACCCGACTCCGCGTCCACCATGTTACAAAAGTTGCGGCAGCCTGCACTTTCGATTTCTTATTCCTCGCCTTTTCATCAAACCAACCCAGCGCATGCCGGATAAAATAATCCTCGAACCCGTGCGACTCGCTCCCCTTGATCTCCGGCAGTATCTTCCGGTAGGCAATCCCAGGCTTCACCCCGAAGTCAACCAACAATCCGTACGCATTTATCTCCGAGCGGGAAAGCTTGTTCAGATCACCAGCCTCCGGCACGAAATCCGGCAGGGCTTTCCCCTCCGGCACGTAGCCCACGTATGCCTCCGGCGATTGGCTGACGAAGTGGAATTCCAGGTGTGTTACCTTCCGGCCACCCTGTCTCCTCATTTCTACAACATCGAGTACACGAACCGTCGTTTCTTTGTTGATTTGTTTTATTGAGGGTTCCAATATCCACCGTTTCAGCTCCTTGTATCCCCCGTATTTTTCCCCGAGTCCCAGCAAAAAACGCAACCGCTCCACCTCGAAAACATACACGCTTTTCTTTCCGAATTTTTCCTTCCGGTTCCGCTCCCCCTTCAACATCTGGAACAGCCGGATGGCATAACCCGTTTTCAACCGGTTCAATTCCGGACGGTACAGCCGCACGTATTTCGATAAGCCCAAGAGGAATTGTTCAAGATATTTGCAAAAATAAAAATCTATGTACCTGACTCCCCTATACTTCTTCGGGACCACCGCCGAGCACCAGTACACGTGCCCCTCCAGCTCCACACCGTCCACCTTCACATCCGATTGGAACACGATCCGGCTTGAGGTCAGTTCATCACACAGGCGGGTTATCTCGCTATAGAATGATTTTGAAGCCTTGCCCGCACGTCCGTCCATCAGGGCCCTGTACAGGTCCGCTATCGGAACCCTTATCACATCCGGCAAGGCAGATGATCCGGGATCTACATATTTCGCCATCACGTAACAAATCGTTTTCGTGGCCCGTGCCGTCAGGCTGTAAGAACCGTGATAAACCAGCCGGTCATCGAGGCGTATAATTTCGTTTCCACCATTCATAGTCTGTTTTTTCATAATTTGTATTTTAAAATCCATTTCCATTTCCCCCAGTACCGATCTCTCCCCATTAGGGTACCGATCTCTCCCCCTTGCAATTTTCACGGTACTTTTTTCTACCCCTTCGGGTACGGATTTCTCCCCCTTTCCGGT
>JAHDDF010000130.1 GCA_020629475.1 Saprospiraceae bacterium | reverse complement strand
ATGAACACCATGAACTCATCCTACAATGAGGATGAGTTCATGGATGATTTGAATCTACCCGCAGGAGATTCAGATGATATCTTGAAGGACTAAGCCTTTACCGGCAAGAACACCTCCGCCATCATGCACCTCGCACTTCCTCCACCGAATTTTTCGATGGTATTGATAGGTGCGTGAAGGATGCTTGTATGCTTTTCGATTTGGCTGACCTGCCCCTCGGTTAAGGAATCATAGGCTTGGCTGGACATCACCAAAATAGTCTCCCCTTCTTCATTTCTTACTTGAAGCATATTCCCGGCAAAGGACATCATTTGCCCAAGGGTAATATTGATGATTTCCTTGTCCGTTTCCTCAAAGACCTTGTAGAGTTTCTTTTGATCGTTCGGCTCGGTAACTGAGTCCATACAAATTACCACGAAGGTCTCCCCCATTGCCATCATAACATTGGTATGGTATATATCCACACCCTCCCCATCCCTAGCGCGGAACTCTACCTTTTCGTAATTTGCCCAGGCACAGAATTCATCCAAGAGTCTGGGTTCCGTCCTTGGGCTTATGCAAGCATAAACACGGCGATGAACCCTATCCAGAATCATACTTCCCGTCCCTTCAAGAAAACGCCCCTCCGTTTCATACTCCTCAAAACGAACCCTTCTTTTTACCTCGTAGGAATCCTTGATCATTTCAATTACGTCCTCCCTTCTTTCCACACGCCTTGACGGTGCTTGCATCGGATAGGTAATGACCGTTCCGTTGTGGTGAAAAGTGATCCAATTGTTCGGGAATACGGCATCAGGCTTTAAAGGTTCAAATGAGTCCTCGATAACGATTACGTTCACCCCTCTTCGCCTTAATAATGCCACAAAACCATCAAACTCCTCTTGCGCCTTTTTACTGATTTCGGATTTTGACAGCTCCGTTTCGGATGTTTGGAACGCATTACTTTCCGCCGTTTGGGCATTAAAACCAAATGCCGCCGGACGAACCATCATAATATTTGACGTGGTCTGCCTTTTCATTCTCTTGCTGATATATCCCCGAACCAAAACGGTTTGGGTGTAATTTACCGGCAAGGTATGAATACAACTGAAATTTTTCCTCCGTTCCAAAAGGAAAAATTGTTCTATTTCACAACCGCGACAAGTAGCTTATTCCGCATGGCGATTCTGGAAATTTTCCGTTCCCCAATCCAAGCACTCGCGGAAGCCATAGGCATCCAATCTTTCTCATCTTTCATAAAAATAAAAACCTCAGCACCATCAGCGCTAATGATGGAACCATCCCCTAGTACATCATAATCCTCTTGACCGGGCAATGCTTGGCAAAAAACCGTTGATCTACCGTCATTGGGATTGTATTTCTTGATAAAATGAAGACCGTTCGGCATTTTCTCCAAGTACATGAGGTGCCCGTCCGGGGAGACCTTTAGACAACGTCCCGGATCATCCGCGATCTTTTGAACATTCCCTGAAACCAAATCGGAAACGACAAGCGCATTGGCGATACCCTTGGATTCATCACCTACCAAAAACATCGCTACATGTCTATCATCTAACCAAGCATGGTATCCTACATTTTTTACGTTTTCAAAAACGGGTTCTCCGGGTCCGTCTTGTTTTATGGGTAAAGCCCAAAGCCTCTGATCCCCGTTTTGCTCCACACGGACTACCGAAAAGTTTTTCCCGTCGGGCATCGGGGTCGGGGAATACTCACTTTCCGCCGTTTCCGTTACCCTGCGCTTGGTTTTTGTAGGTAAATGAAGCGCAAAAATATCCGTTTGAAGACTATCGTCGAAGACTTCGGTTTGGGTGTAGTATACCCAATCATTGATAAATGCGGGTTGGTTGTTATATCCCGTGAGGGTTTCCCCGTTTAATAATTTCGGATGAACGAATTGCCCTCCATCCGTAGTGTCAAAAGTAAATGCGAATAGGTCGGTATCCGGCAATTGTGCCATCATACAGGTGCATAGTAGGCATATGCCAATTGTTGTAGTAATTGCCTTCATTCCGTTTCTCGTTTGTATCGAAAGTAAGAAATTTTCCGCTTTCTCGTGCTAGGGAATCATCCAATGAACACCGTGATGGATCAATAGCATCGAGATTATATGAAGAAGGGCGAAAGAATTATAGGTTTTATGGATTTCCGCAATATGTACTTTTCTTTTTTCCATGGCTGAAAGCCGCGCAAAACCAAATAGGGAAACCGCTAGGGGAATAAAGGCGAAGATTTTCATTTTTCCTGAAAAATAAGGGGAAGGCATCCAAAGTAAAACAGAAATTATTCCGGCCATGAAGATTAAGAAAACCCCGAATTTTATCGCCCTTTTCTTTCCGTAAACGGTCGCGATAGACGTATAACCTACCAGTTTATCCCTCTCTTGATTCCTAGCGCCACGTAAAGCAAGGAAACCAAGGAAACTGAGACCTAAGGGAATACTTAAATGAAGTGTTCCTTGCGGAAAATAATGGCCCGTAGTCCCATAACTCACCAACATAGGAATAAATAAACCCAAACCCAATGCAACGATGATTTCCCAGCCCCCTTTTCTTCGGGTCGCCAAAAAATAAGGGGAAACCAAAAACCTCGTAAACATAAAACTAATCCCAATACCAAAAAGTAAAGCGGAGTAGTTTTGCCAAGCCCATAATACTAACAATAAAATGGATAGGGAAAGAGAAATTATCCCCGATATTCGGGATGTCTTATCGGAAGCACTAACGGTAAAATCAGGGACTTCATCCCCTCTTTTAAAGGCTAACCAAATTTTTTCCCGGCGTAAGGTATCCCAATCATACAGGAAAGCCAGACCGAAAAACGCGAACATTATAAATCCAAGAGGAAGGGAAACCGGTGATTGGAAATATTGAATCGGTTCTAAACCTATCGAAATGGATGAAAACCCCACCAAAGCGGACAGGATAACCCACGGAGCGAGGCTCACGATGCGGGGCAAGACCGTTCCGGAAAATTTTTTCATTTTCGGGAATGCTTTGGTTAGTGCTTTTGTTCCTTTATCAATCGGCAAAAACGTAGTTTTGTGCCGACTAATGGTAAAACAAGGATTTTCCTTATTTCAATCTAGTTTTTGGAGCCTTTTTCGACATCATTGACGTCTATTGGACCCAAAAAGAACAAAAGGATAATTCCACAAGATAATTCGTTCATGAGAATTCCCGACCTGATTAAGACAAAAGTCCCGGAAGGATTAAAAAACCTTTACGGGTTCGACATCTCTCCTAACGCCCTTATCATTAACCTAACCCGCAAGGAATTCGAGGGTGATTATACGGTGGTTACTTTCCCTTTCGCCAAACAAGCCAGAAAAAGCCCGGGGGACGTAGCGGAAGCTTTAGGGGAATACTTGATCGCCAATACGGAGGAATTCGTATCCTATAACGTTATCAAGGGCTTCCTTAATCTTTCCGTTGGTACTTCATACTGGCCCGACTTCTTGAAAAGGGTTCTGGAAAATGATTCGTTTGGATACCATGACGACAACGGAAGAAAAGCCCTTGTGGAATTTTCCTCCCCCAACACCAATAAGCCCCTTCACCTAGGGCATATCAGGAATATACTTTTGGGTTGGAGTACATCCAAAATCCTAAAGGCGGCAGGTTATGATGTGGTAAAAACCCAAATCATTAATGATAGAGGTATTGCCATCTGTAAATCCATGCTTGCCTGGCAGGAATTCGGGGCCGGTGCTACACCTGAATCAACCGGAACCAAGAGTGATCATTTCGTTGGGCATTGGTACGTACAATTCGAAAAGCACTTCAAGGCGGAATACGGCGAATGGCAAGGAAGTGATGCAGCAAAAAAGGTTCTTGCGGAAAAGGATGTAAAAGAAGAGAATGTCGAGTCCTTTTGGTCCAAGTACAAGAACGAATATTTCAATACCCACAGCGGTCTTGGCGCAAAAGCCAAGCAAATGCTTTTGGATTGGGAAGCCGGAAAAGAGGAAACCAGAAACCTTTGGAAAAAAATGAACCAATGGGTTTATGACGGTTTCGAGGTTACATACAAAAATCTCGGGGTTGAATTTGATTCATTGTATTACGAATCCAATACCTACCTCCTTGGAAAGGATATCATAGAGGATGGATTGAGCAAGGACATCTTTTATAAAAAAGATGACAATTCCGTCTGGATTGATCTTGAAAAAGATAAGCTGGATCACAAGTTGGTCCTAAGAAGCGACGGGACTTCCGTTTATATGACCCAAGACATCGGAACGGCAAGAAAAAGGTATGAGGACACCGGTGCCGATACGATGATATACGTGGTTGCCGATGAGCAAAATCACCACTTCAAGGTTCTTTTCAAGATTTTGGAAAGAATGGGTGAGCCTTATGCCAAAAGTTGCCACCACCTTTCCTACGGAATGGTAAACCTCCCTCACGGAAGAATGAAATCCAGGGAAGGAACGGTGGTTGACGCTGATGATTTGATGGCGGATGTTATCGGTGTGGCTACCAAAAACTCAGAGGAAGTGGGTACCGTTTTGGATTTGCCGAAAGAGGATCAAGAGAAGATTTTTGAGCAAATCGGTTTAGCCGCACTCAAATTCTTCATTATTAAGGTGAACCCGAAAAAATCCATGATCTTCAACCCTGAAGAATCCGTGGATATGCAGGGGCAAACGGGTCCTTACGTCCAAAACGCGGGTGTAAGATGTAGGGGCATCCTAAGAAAATTAGGTGAATACGACGGAAACGAAGCCTTGAAGCTGGAAACCGTTCATGACGCGGAAAAGGAAACCCTTAGGCTCATTCACTCCTACCCTGAAATCATCGCGGATGCGGCAAAGGATTTGGATCCTTCCCATGTTGCCAATTATTGCTACTCTTTGGCGAAATCATACCATAAATTCTTTAATAGCGGATTATCCGTTATCAGGGCGGAAAGTGAAGCCGCAAAAGCTTTTAGGGGCGATTTAACACAAGCTACTCTTCAGATATTAGAGTCCGGTATGGATTTATTGGGCATTGAAATCCCGGAAAGAATGTAATTTTGGGCAAATGGACGAGGGAAGAGTCATATTAAAAAACGGTCAGCTCAGGATCACCATCGATCGGCTTTGCCGGCAGCTCATTGAAAACCATAATGATTTCAAGGATTCTTGCATCATTGGTTTACAACCACGGGGTGCCCTTTTTGCAAGGCGCTTGCATGAACGTCTCCTCGAAATGACCAAGGAGGCAAATATCCTCCTGGGTTTGCTGGACGTAACCTTTTACCGTGATGATTTCAGGACAAGGCATAAACCCTTAAGCCCTGAGCAAACGGTTATGGACTTCATCGTGGAAGGAAAGAAAGTAATCCTGGTGGATGACGTGCTTTTTTCAGGAAGAACCGTTAGGGCCGCATTAACCGCCTTGCAGCATTACGGAAGGGCTGAAAAAATCGAGTTGGTAACGCTTATCGACCGGCATTTTAACCGTCATCTTCCCATTGAATCCGATTATACCGGAATGAAGGTGGATGCCTTGGACGAGGCATACGTAAAAGTGGAATGGAAGGAAGAACACGGGGATGACCAAGTCCTCCTGTTCCCTAAACGATAAATCGAAAAATAAAGGAAAGTGCCGGAATCGCAACTTAGTACCAAGCATCTCCTAGGAATCAAGTACCTGACCAAGCAGGATCTCCATCTCATTTTTGACACCGCTAAGGAATTTAAGGAAGTTATTAATCGTCCTATTAAAAAAGTACCATCCTTAAGGGACATTACCGTCGCCAATCTTTTCTTCGAAAATTCCACCCGTACCAGAATTTCCTTCGAGTTAGCGGAGAAAAGGCTTTCCGCCGATACGGTTAATTTTTCTGCGGCTTCTTCCTCCGTTAAAAAAGGGGAAACCCTGTTGGATACCGTCAATAATATCCTTTCCATGAAAGTGGATATGGTAGTCATGCGGCACCCTGCCCCAGGTGCACCCATGTACCTTTCCAAGAAAATCGACGCCAATATTATCAATGCCGGTGACGGGACCCATGAGCACCCCACGCAAGCATTATTGGATGCCTATTCCATGCAAGAAGCCCTCAATTCCGATTTAGCCGGAAAAAACATATGCATTTTCGGTGACATCTTACACTCAAGAGTGGCACTCAGTAATATTTATTGTTTAACGAAATTGGGTGCCAACGTTAGGGTTTGCGGTCCCCCTACCCTTATCCCGAAACACATTGGCAAACTAGGTGTCGATGTTTCATTTGACGTACGAAAGTCATTGGAATGGTGCGATGTCGCCAACGTCCTTAGAATCCAACTAGAAAGGCAGGATATCAAGTACTTCCCTTCATTAAGAGAATACCATAACACCTTCGGTATCAGTAAAGCAATGCTTGATGGTTTAAACAGTGACGTTGTGGTAATGCACCCCGGCCCAATCAATCGTGGGGTGGAATTAACGGGTGATGCTGCCGATAGTGATCAATCCATAATTCTGGAGCAAGTTGAGAATGGCGTGGCCGTTAGAATGGCTATATTATTCCTTTTGGCATCAAGAAGGAAAGTTTAAACGTTTAACCTTTAAGAGCCCATTTCAATTCATTATCTTATTTCGCAAAAACCATGCTTTTCGGAAAGTTATTCTTCCGGACTGTATTTTTTTTTATTTTGGTGTCATATCCTATGTCACAAGAAAACATTCGCCATGGAAAGTATGATTAAGCAATTTATCCTCGGCACCTTGGTTTTTACTTTTTTTTCAATCCAAGCCAGTGCACAAGACTGCTCCGGCGTCATTGACGAGAACAAAACACCGGGTAGTATCCAACTTTTAACCACAGAGAAATCACAGATGGCACTCCGCTCGGGTTCCTCTTATGATTTCAAGATTGAGAACAACAACACGGGGCTTTATATGACCTTTTTCTCCACAGGGGGAAGTAAGTTGAATGAAGGTGACAAAGTGGTTATAGAGGATATTAGGAAAAAGAAAAAGGTATACCAATTCGAATCCATGGCGGATCTCCAGAAGTCTAGTTCAGGAATCCCGTCGTACACCAATAACTTAACGGTGGACGTAGGATTCGTAAAATGGATGGCTTCCACAAAAATCAATCGAATTATCATTTTGGATCAGTTCTCCGGAAAGGGACCGAGTATTACCTTCCCCGCCAATAGGCAATCGGAAATCCAAAACGTATTTGCTTGTTTTAACAAAACGCTTAATCCGGGAAAGGTACATGCATCGGCAAAACAGGACAACTCTTTAAACTCCGGAATTTCCGGAGGCGGCGGAAGAACCGCTGGTGCGGGCGGTGGTAAAACCGGTGGCGGCGGAAAAACCGGCGGCGGCGGTACCGTAAATCCAAAAGACGAACAAGAGGTACGTGACCTGCAAGCCGAACTTATGGATTTAAAAGCCAGACTCAAGGAGGAAATCCAAAAGGAGAGAGAAAAAGGGGAAGCCATTAAGAAGCAGTTGCAAGATGAAGTAGCAACCGCGAGGGAAGGCGCTACCGCCAAGAAAAACGAATACGCGCAGGAAGTTCTTGCCGCTAGGAAAAAAGCGGATGAAGAAATTCAAAAATCCTTGGAGGCGGAAGCCGAAGGCATTAAAAAAGCCAAGGAAAACGCAGGTTCCGAAATCGAGAAAATTGCCCTGGGTGTCCAAGAAGCAAGAACCAAGGCGGCGGAGGAAGTACAATCCGCGAAACTAAAATCCGCGGAGGAAATCGCTTCGGCAAGGGAGAAAGCGGCAGAAGAATTGAAAGTCGTAAAGGACAACTTGGATAAAGCCAAGCAAGAATATGCGGATGAAGTAGCAGCCGCAAGAGAGAATTCAAAACTTGAATTGCAAAAAATCCGGGAGGAAACTGCCGCTACTATTGCGGAAGCAAGGGAAAAGGCAAAAACCGAAAAGCAAAAAACGGCAGAAGACGTGGTGGAATCCAAGAAAACGGCTGCGGAACAAATTCTTCAAGTCAAGGAGGAAACGGCTGAAGAAATTGCAAGAATCAAGGAGAACGCGGTTCTTGAAAAGGAAAAAGTTGCCTTTGAGGTAGCCGAATCCAAGCGCAGGGGTGCTGAGGAGATGGCATTGGCAAGGGAATCATCGGCTGCGGAAGTTGCTGATATAAAGGAGAAAGCCGCAAGGGAAAAGGAAACCACGGCTGTGGAAGTAGCTGAGTCCAAAAAGCGTGCTGCGGAAGAAATAAATAGTGCCAAAAAGCAAGTGGCCGAAGAAGTGGCCGACGCCAAATCCAAAGGTGAGGATGAAAAAGGGAAAATAGCTGCCGAAGTAGTGGAAACACAGAAAACCGCTGCCGCAAAAATCCAAGAAATCAATCAAGAAGAAGCCAATAAGGTTAAGGAGGCAAGGGAAAAAGCCGATGCGGAAAAAACCAAGATTGCCGAGGAGGTAAAGGCGGCTAAAGAGCGTGCCGCTGAAGAAATTCAAAAGATTCAGTCCGAAATCGCCGCTTCCATTGAGTCGGCTAAAAACAAGGAACTTGAAATCAAGCAAGCATCGGCAGAGGAGGTAAAAGTAGCCCGTGAAAAAGCGGCTACCGAAGTCCAAAAAGCGAATGAGGAAGCGGCAGGTAAGGTATCCGAGGCAAAAGCCAAAGCGGAGGAGGCCAAGAAAACCT
The DNA here is from genome assembly GCA_020629475.1 of Saprospiraceae bacterium. Classification (GTDB taxonomy): domain Bacteria; phylum Bacteroidota; class Bacteroidia; order Chitinophagales; family Saprospiraceae; genus JAHDCE01. The sequence goes on along the minus strand of JAHDDF010000130.1, from coordinate 2,133 downwards.
ATGCCTCTGACGTACAGTCCGCGCAATCCACGGCATCCGATAAAATCACCGAGATCCAATCCGAAATGGCGGCTAAGATGTCGGAGATTAAAGAAAAGGAAGCCGATGCGAAACAAATGTCCGTTGAAGAGGTAAAGGCGGCTAAGGAGCGCTCCGCGGAGGAAGTCCGTAAAACCCGTGAAAACGCGGCACAGGAAATCGCGAAAGCTAAAGAAGAGACGGCACTACAAAAGCAAGCTGCCGCCACCGAGGTTGCCGAAGCTAAGAAAGCCGCTGCTGAATCTATTGCCGCAATCAAGGAGCAAGAAGCGGAGCAGGTAAGATTATCCAAGGAGAATGCCGCTAATGAAAAAGCAAAACTAGCGGAAGAGGTTGCCGCTGCCAAAGAACGTGCCTCCGTCGAAATCTCCAAGGCTAAGCAAGCATCCGCACAGGAGGTTAAATTGGCGAAGGAAACCGCGGCAAAAGCCGTGGAAGAAGCTAAACTTGCCGAATTGGAAGCCAAGAAGACCGCTGCGGAAAATATCGCCGAAACCAAGGAAACACAAGCCAAGGAAGTAGCAGCCATTAAATCACAAGCCGCGGAGGAAATCAAAAAGACCAGGGACGAGTCCGAAGCACAGAAAAAAGAGTTTGCCAAACAAGTTGCTGACGCTAAAGCCGAATCATTAGAGGCTATTAGGGCTGAGCAACAAAAATCGGCTGATGAAATCGCGCAACTAAGGGAAGAGACCGCGACGAAGAAGGCGCAGTATACCGAGGAAGCGGAAGCGGCAAGGAAATCATCCCAAGAGGAAATAAATGCCGCAAGAACCGCAGCAGCTGATGAAATTGCGGAAATGAAGCAGGAGAACGCGGATAGGATTAAAGCCGCTAAGGAGGAAACGGACGCTCAAATCAAGGAAGATAAAAGCCGTCTCAATGATGTCCAAAAACAAATCGAAGAAGCGGAAACTCGATTAAAAGAGCTTCAAGAGGCCATTGAAAAAGCAACTCCTGAGGAAAAATAATTGGATTTTATTTAAACCGATTCTTGAAGTCCTTCGCATAACTCACTGATTGCGAAGGACTTTTTTTAATTTGTCACTTATCTTTTCTCACTTTTTCATACTTACTAAATTTTGAAACACCACTTCGCAAAGTATGAATTCGTAAATTGAAACCATAAACGAACGCGAATAACATTAGCATGGTCGCCAACAAGGAAAAGTTGGGAGGCGACATTCTTATTGCGGTAATTCTTACCGATAAGGATCGTCGAATCCAATGGGTCAACTCTGATTTTACCCGCATAACCGGTTACTCCATTTCCGAGGTATACGGTAAAAAACCTTCCATCCTACAGGGAGTTAATACTGAACCTGAGGTAGTGGAAAGTATCAAGCACGCCCTAAATAATGAGTTACCCATAAAAACGGAGATTACCAACTACCGAAAAGACGGAGAGGAATACCTATGTAAATTGGTGATCTACCCCGTTTTTGACGAAAAGGAGGAGTTAACCAATTTCATCGCCTTTGAAATTGATGGGGATGCCATAAAGGATGACTCCGAAATCTCCTTACTCCAGTTACGACCCAAGTATTTTTCAAGCAGCCTTACGGATGCCAAAGCATTGGACATTTTCGTAAAGCTAAACGCCCTCTTCGAACAGGAGAAATCCTTCCTTGACCCGGATCTAAAACTTAAGGATCTCGCGGACAAGCTAAACACCAATACCCGCTACTTATCACAAGTAGTAAATAAGGAAACAGGACATAATATCCTACATTTCATCAATAGCTTCCGGATTGAGGAAGCCAAGAAAAAAATCGGGCAACAGGAATACGCGCACCTAACTACTTTTGGGGTGGCGCAGCTTTGCGGCTTTAAAAACAAGTCTACTTTCTACAAGGTTTTCAAGGAATTCATGGGCGTAACCCCTAAAATCTTTATCAAGGAAAATAATGGTTCCTCTAGTTCCGAAATACAAGATTTAGCGGAATAGGAAATCGGTTATTTTTTGGCTCTGATAGGCAATCGTGTGGCTATAAAAACCAATCAACACTTAAATAACAAACTGATTATCAGACTAAAGACATAAGATGTAAGACGTAAGACGATTTGGTGGTAAAATAACAACCTAGAGTCTTA
>JAHDDF010000129.1:7612-10786 GCA_020629475.1 Saprospiraceae bacterium | reverse complement strand
ACTTGGGAGAAGGGTTATCTACCGAGGAACCACCCCAAGGGAAATAATTACGTGGTAACGAATCCCCTCACTTGGGGTGTTGATACGACTTATGCTCCTGCTACCTTAAACAAGGGGGCGGTTTTATATAAATTCGAGAAAGGCACGAAAAAGGAACTCGCAGATGCGCAGGTCCATGACGGTGTCCTTTGGATTTCTAAACCTAAATTCTTCGGGAGCAGATTGGTGAAGATGAAGAACTACCATATCGGGGACTTCAATCTTTTTTATGTCAATATCAGGGAAAACGCCATCTTGAGGGTCAAGAAATTCTTGGCAAAAAGAAAGGGATAATGCGAATCATCATCATTAACGGACCCAACCTGAATCTCCTTGGAAAACGCGAGCCCGAAATATACGGCTCGGAAACCTTTGAGGATTTGGTTCCTGCTTGGACGGAACGTTTCCCGGAATTGGAAATCGAGTATTTCCAAAGCAACCATGAAGGTAAACTTTTGGACAAGCTACACGAGGTAGGCTTCAAAGCGGACGGCATCATTTTAAACGCCGGTGCTTTTACGCATACCTCCATCGCTTTGAGGGATGCCATTTCCGCCATTAGCACACCAGTAATAGAAGTGCACATTTCCAACGTCCATTCCAGGGAGGAATTCCGCCACCACTCCTATATTTCCGCCGTTTGTGCGGGTATAATCGTAGGATTCGGGACGGAAGGATACGCCCTTGCACTAAGGTATTTCATCAATCAGGCAAAAGGGTAAATCCCTTTTCTTATTTTTGCGCCAATCAAGCGCCCTAACATGCGGATAGTTTCACACGCGATATCTTACATTTTCCACCCGCTTTTCATGGTGACCTACATGGTTATCTTGTTAAGTATGATTAACCCGTACATATTCGGGGTGCATGATATTTCGGGTAACACCCTCCTTCTTATACAAACCTTCTTTTATACATTCATGATTCCCGCTTTTGCGGTATTGATGATGAAATTCTTGGGTTTCGTGGACTCTTTTGAAATGGAGGACACCAAGGAGCGCATAGGTCCCATGATGGTCGTATTGACCATCTATACTTGGATGGCGTACAACTTCTACCAGAGCCCGGATCACCCTATGGCACTAACCATTGTTATGGCGGGAGCTACCCTTGGGGTTTTCCTTGGTTTTTTCATCAATGTATTCTCTAAAATCAGCCTTCACGCCATTGGTGTCGGAGGGCTTTTAGGAATGGTTGTTATTGCAAAGCTCTTTTTCAGTTACGATAGGTTTGAGCTATTCGGCTTGCCGGTAAGCATGAATGCCTTACTGATGGTCACGATCATAATTTGCGGTCTTGTAGCCACTTCCAGATTATGGCTTAACGCGCACCGCCCCTTGGACGTATACGGCGGTTTCATGGTCGGGTTCGGGGGCATGTTCCTTGCATTACGGCTTCTCTACCTATAACCAAGTACAAATTATTATGTCAAGTACGGAAACGAAGGGAAAAATCATCATTGCGGGAGCAGGCTTGGTCGGTTCCCTTTGGGCGGTATTCCTTGCCAAGCGCGGATACCGCGTAGACATATACGAACGTCGGCCCGACATGAGGAAGGCGGGTGTCATAGGCGGCAGATCCATCAACCTTGCCATGAGTACAAGAGGTTGGAAAGCATTGGAAAAAGCGGGCATCAAGGATGAGGTCCTAGGAAACGCCATTGCGATGAAAGGGCGTATCATGCACGGCACGGACAGCCAGCTTACCTTCCAAGCCTACGGCAAGGAGGATCAAGCCATTTATTCCGTTTCGCGGGGCGGTTTGAATTTGAGTTTAATTCGCATCGCCGAGAAATTCGAGAACGTCAACCTATTCTTTGACATGAAATGCACGGGATTGGACACCCGTTCCGGAGAAATATCCTTTGAACATCTTCAAACCCAGGAGCAAACCAAGGTAAAAGCGGATTTCATTTTTGGTGCCGATGGTGCTTTTAGTGCCATAAGGGGAAGCATGCAAAGATTAAAGCGCTTCAACTACTCCCAACAATATCTACCGGACGGCTACAAGGAACTTACCATCCCCCCGAATGAGGACGGTAGTTTCCGCTTGGATAAAAACGCCCTCCATATTTGGCCCAGGGGCAAATTCATGATGATTGCCCTGCCTAACCCGGACGGCAGTTTTACTTGTACGCTTTTCTTACCGTTTGAGGGTAAAGAATCCTTTGAGCACTTAAATACCGACAAGGAGATTCTTGATTTTTTCAATGAGCAATTCCCTGATGCAGTCCCTTTGATGCCTACCTTGATAGAGGATTTCAGGAATAACCCCACCCCACCCCTGGTGACGATTCGGTGTAATCCTTGGGCTTGGGACGATAAGGTTTTATTGATAGGTGACGCTTCGCATGCCATTGTGCCTTTCTATGGGCAAGGGATGAATTCCGGTTTTGAGGACTGCACCATCCTGGATGAAATGGCGGATGAATTCAAGGAGGATTGGGCTTCTATCATTCGGGAATTTAATGCTACACGTATTAATGACGCTAACGCGATTGCTGATTTGGCTTTAAGGAACTTCATAGAAATGCGGGACAAGGTTGGCGATCCAAAGTTTCTGCTCCGGAAAAAGATAGCCGCTTGGCTTCATGAAAAATACCCTGAAGATTTCTTGCCTTTGTACTCCATGGTAACATTCAGTCATATCCCGTATTCGGAAGCATTGAAAGAAGGGAAAAGACAAGATGAATTGTTCGAAAGAATTCTTTCCGTCCCCGGAATTGAAAAAAATTGGCAAGGAGAAGAAGTTATCCGCATATTTGAATCATGGTCCGAAAAAAAGGAAACGGTATCATGATAAATCCCTTGAGAGAGGAAAAGGACTTAAAGTATAAGAACTACGATTTCGGTCTGGTTCGATTTACCAATGCCCTGGTACGGAAGTTCCGTTTAAGGACGGGTTTGGTACGTAATCTTGAAATCAAGGATATCGAAACGGACAAGACCACAATTGACCAATGCGACCTCAAGGATACCTTAATCAAGAAAACGGATCTCAGTAGAAGCCAGTGGCGTTCCGTGGATCTTAGCGACGCGGAAATGCAAGATTGCCGTATTGAAGGATTGACCATCAATGGTTACCGCATCGATCATCTTATCCAAGAAAAGGAAAGAAGGGAAAAATCCGTTTAGG
>JAHDDF010000129.1:1371-7512 GCA_020629475.1 Saprospiraceae bacterium | reverse complement strand
AGAAGTTTTTAATCAGGCGTTGAACCTCCTCATCGGATTTCAAATTCGGGTATAATTCGGAAAACTTAACGGGCGGTTCCAAATTATCCCTCAATGCCTCGATTAAGACTTGAAGCCCCTTGTCACGCTCGCCGTTCCTGAAGTAGATTGCCGCAAGACAATACATCAACTCACTCCCGAAGGAGTGCTCCTTGGCGCAATCCCAAGAATCCAAGGCCTTTTCATATTGACCGTGATCCAAGAGGAAACGAATGTAACGAATCCAATGCTTGCTTTCCTCAGGTGCAATCTCAATGGCTTGATTAAATGCAGCGTCAGCCTCTAGGTGCAGATTTAGCCTATCATATACCTCGCCAAGAGCGGAAGCAAAGATTTCGTTCCTTCCGCTGTAATTATGCGCCTTTCTTAAGTGGCCAATCGCCAACCGGTACTCATCCCTTTGAAGGCAACACAAACCAAGACCATAATGGGCATGGGCATACGAAGGCCTCATTCCTAAAGCACGTGTAAAATCACGCTCGGCACCGGAAGTATCCCCAAGAGCAAGTTTACACTCTCCTAGACCGGCATAGATTTCTACGGTTTTTATATTCTTATCCTTGGCGTCCAAGTAACAGTTCAATGCTTCTTGAGGATTACCCATGGAAATGTATAAATCCGCGCAATCCTTATACGCCTCTTGCATGTGAGGATCCAAGTAATAAGAAAAGGCGAATGCCTCTACGGCATCATCATTGCGTTCCAGTTCCCATAAGGCATGAGCCTTAAGGAACCAGGCCCTAGCTGAACCCGGGTTATCCTCGAGGAATTCTTCAAGAAAATGTAGGAATTCAACTTGTTTTCCCGCAAACTCAGCGCAAAGTTCCAGGCGTTCAAGGATGTTCTCGTTCTCGGGTTCATAGCGAAGCACTTCGCAGAGGGCATCGAAGGTTTCAGCGTGCATGTCTTGGTTTTCGAATATTTCCGCCAAAGCAAGGAGGACTCCGGAATACGAATCCTCGGACTCTTCCTCATCCATTTCAATCCCGCTAAGGATATCCTCGGCTTGGCGGTACCTACCCATTTCGGTGAGCAGGCGTGATTTCAGTATCTTGCAATCGGAATTGGCGGGATCAATCGCCAAAGCCTTGTCTAAAATTTTTAGTGCCTCGTCAATTTTTTTGAAAGCATAAAGGATTTCAGCCTTCAAAAAGAGCAAATCAGCAGAGTAGGGATAGCATGAAATACCGGACTCCGCAACTTCAAGCGATAGGTATTTCTTCCCCTCGGAATAACAGTACAAAGCCAAGTCCCTAAAAGCCGTTTCCTCACAAAAATACACCATTCCCTTTTGTGACATGACCGTATACTCCAAAAGGAGGCTTTTCAAGTACTTCTCCGATCTCTTTCCTTTCCCTTCCATTTACTCTAAATCTTTGGATTACAAGTAATAAATCTACCAATACATTTACTACTCACACTGCTAAATAAGTGCCAAAAACCTCAAGAAATCCACTAAAACCAATTGATTAATAGACACTTCAGGCAAAAACACTAACAGATTCTCTTTTTTAATAAGATATAATCCACTCACATCCACACGGGTAAAAATATGGAAGTTCCATACACTTTCACCTAAGGGTATCAACGAGTTTCGTGCCCGACAAATATAGTCTTTTTGTGACACCAGCCAAGACTTGGAATTACATATTATTTTCGAGGATTTGTATTTTTGATCATATGATCGGTTTCAGAGAAGCACGACTTGACCAAATTTTGATTGGGACCTCCATTTAAACAAGGCCTCAGCCCTACCCCACTTAAAAACTTGTGCGAAATTTCGACTGTTTTACAGCCACTTACAAAGGTGGACTCGAAAAAACTTTTTGAAAAACATTGTTTAATCCGAAATGGATTCCTACCTTTGCGACCGCTTCCGGAAAAGCGTACCTCACAGTAGGGGTAATAGTTTTAAATGACATCTTTTTGGGAGCCACATTTACCGACACATAAAAAACAGTGTTTAAGTGGATACGTTGAGTTATAAAACTAAGTCGGCAAAGCCGGCAGAGGTGGAAAGAAAATGGTACGTCGTAGATGCGACCAACAAGACTTTGGGACGTATGTGTACCCAAATTGCCACCATCCTAAGAGGCAAGCATAAGCCTTCTTATACCCCGCATGTTGATACAGGCGATCACGTTATCGTTATCAACGCGGAAAAGGTACGTTTGACAGGAAATAAGTTCGAGGACAAGGTTTACTTGCGCTACTCCGGATACCCCGGTGGGCAAAAGGAAAGAACGGTTCGTGAAATGATGGACAAGACACCATTTAAAGTGGTGGAAAAATCCGTTAAGGGCATGCTTCCCAAGAATCGCTTGGGTAGAAAGATGTTCAGCAAGCTTCACGTTTACGTAGGAGCGGAGCACCCACACGAGGCGCAAAAGCCTGAAATCCTTGAATTGTAAAAATTAATAGTACAGCAGCGATATGGAAATGATCAATACTACCGGACGAAGAAAGGCATCCATCGCCAGGGTATACCTGAAAGACGGATCCGGAAACATCGTCATTAACGGTAAGGACTTAAAAGTGTACTTCACGCAAGAGCACATCCAAAATAAGGTTTTGGAGCCGCTTCGCACCGTTGAGGTTGAAAATATTTATGACCTTAAGATAAACGTCCACGGAGGAGGTTACAAAGGTCAAGCGGAAGCTATCCGTATGGGAATCGCTAGGGCGCTCGTAAAATTGAACGAGGAGTTCCGTCCCGCCTTGAAATCCGCCAAATATCTTACCCGTGATTCCCGTGTGGTTGAGCGTAAGAAATACGGTAAGCCTAAGGCACGTAAGAGCTTCCAGTTCTCCAAGCGTTAATCCGCTTCGGATCCTATTTCAACCTTTTATTCAACCAGTTGCAAATTATTCATACGGTACGATATGAAAAATCTTACTCATAAAGAATTATTGGATGCCGGAGTACACTTCGGACACCTTAAGAAAAAGTGGAATCCTAAAATGTTACCATACATTTTCATGGAGCGTAAAGGAATCCACGTTATAGACCTAAACAGAACCTTGGAGTGTTTGGATGAAGCATGCCAAGCCATGAAGCAAATCGCCAAGTCCGGCGGTCAAATCATGTTCGTTGCTACCAAAAAGCAAGCGCGTGATATCGTGGCGGAAGCCGCATCCAGCATTAACATGCCTTACGTAACCGACCGTTGGTTGGGAGGTATGATGACCAACTTCTCCACCATTCGTAAATCCGTAAGGAAAATGGAGAACATCGACAGGATGCTGAGCGACAACTCCCTTTCTTCCATTACGAAAAAGGAGCGTTTAACACTTACCCGTGAGCGTAACAAAATCGAGAAGGTACTTGGTGGTATCCGTAACCTTAAGCGTGTTCCCCGTGCGGTATTTATCGTGGATATCTCCCACGAGCACATCGCATTGTCCGAATCCAAGAAGCTTGGGCTTCGCACTTTCGCGATGGTAGACACCAATTCTAACCCGAATTCCGTAGATTTTCCGATTCCGGCGAACGATGACGCCTCAAAATCCATTAAGATCATTACGGATTACGTAACCGCGGCTATCCGCGAAGGATTGGAGGAGCGCCAAAAATCCAAGGAAGGGGCAGCCCAGTAAACCGGGTTCAATTTCAACCATATCAATTCATCCTATATAATTAAAAATCGGAATGGAAGTTAAAATTTCAGCCAAGGACGTAAAGAAGCTCCGCGATATGACCGGAGCAGGAATGATGGACTGTAAAAAAGCGCTTAAGGAAGCTAACGGCGATTTTGACGGTGCCATCGAGTACCTACGTAAAAAAGGCCAGAAACTTTCCGAAAAGCGTCAGGATCGTGAAGCAAAGGAAGGTGTGGTTATCGCACTTACCTCCGATAACGGCAAAAACGGCGTGGTTGTACGTTTGAGCTGTGAAACGGACTTCGTTGCCAAAAACGAGGACTTCGTGAACTTCACCCGCTCCATCGCGGAAATCGCATTGAACAATATGCCTGCTACCAAGGACGACCTATTGGGTCTTTCCTACGCGGAAGCCTTGACCGTAGGTGAAAAGGTAACCGAGCAGTTGGGTGTTATCGGTGAGAAAATCGAAGTTAGCGACTACGCTTGCCTTTCTACCGAGGACGGACAGGTTTCACCATACATCCACATGGGTAACCGCGCCGGTGTTATCGTTACCTTGAGCAAGCCCGGATTCGATGAGGCGGGACGTAACGTTGCCATGCAAGTAGCGGCAATGAAGCCTATCGCGGTAAACCGCGACGGTGTTGACCAAGCTACCATCGACAAGGAGCTTGAAATCGGTAAGGAACTTGCCCGTAACGAGGGTAAGCCTGAAGCGATGCTAGAAAGAATCGCTACCGGTCGTTTGAACAAGTTCTTCAAGGAAAGAACCTTGGTTGACCAAGTATACGTTAAGGACGGTAAGCAAAGCGTCGAGGGTTATTTGAAATCCCTAGACAAGGACTTGACCGTAACGGCTTTCCAACATATCGCACTCGGATAATTGACGAGTAAAAAAGAAAAGAGCGGAATCATCACTGATTTCGCTCTTTTTTTTGCGCCGTATTTAGATATTTGCCCTAGTGGACATGAGACACGGCAGTTCCGTTTCTCAAAAAAACAAGTACATGCTAAAATACAAAAGAGTATTGCTCAAGCTCAGCGGGGAATCCCTTATGGGCGAGCAGGGTTTCGGTATAGACCCGAAAATGTTGGGTCATTACGCCCGCCAAATCAAGCAGCTTAAAGACACCGGTGTCGAAATCGCAGTGGTTATCGGGGGAGGAAACATCTTCCGTGGCCTACAAGCGGCGGAAAGCGGTATAGAGCGCGTACAAGGCGACTACATGGGCATGATGGCTACCGTTATTAACGGAATGGCATTACAAAGCGCATTGGAAGGAACCGGCGTTTTCACCCGTTTGATCACCGCCATCAAGATGGAGCAAATCGCGGAGCCTTACATCCGTAGGAGAGCCATTCGCCACTTGGAGAAAGGCCGTGTGGTTATCTTTTCCGCGGGAACGGGAAGCCCGTACTTCACTACGGATTCCGCTGCCGCCCTTCGTGCCAACGAAATCGGTGCTGACGTCATCCTTAAAGGAACCCGGGTGGACGGAATCTACTCCGCTGATCCGGAGAAGGACCCTACCGCTACCCGCTTTGATAAAATTTCTTTCTCAAAAGTTATTTCCTTGGGTTTGAACGTTATGGACATGACCGCTTTCACCCTTTGCCAAGAAAACAACTTACCCATCGTGGTTTTCGACATCAATGATCCGGAAAACCTCATGCGTATCGTGCAAGGCGAGGCGGTAGGAACCTTGGTGGAGTAAACAACTTATCAAGGAAATACGACGTTCATTATAAGGGCTTGCCTCGTTTTAATTTTTTTCGTATAGTTGGGGCGGTCTTTATTAGACTTTAGATGTAAGACACAAGATGTAAGACTTACTCCTTCCGGAAGTCCTACATCTCAACAACCAAAAAGATGCAAGAAGATATAGACTTATACATGGAAGCTGCTGAGGAATCCATGCAAGCGGCATTGGAGCGCCTCGCACGTGAATTGAGCCGTATTCGTACCGGACGCGCTAGTGCCGGGATGTTCGCCAGCGTAATGGCGGATTATTACGGTACATCCACACCTATTAGCCAAATGGCTAACATTACGGTACAGGATGCCCGTACCATTGTTATCAAGCCTTGGGACAAAGGTGCTTTCCAGCCCATTGAAATGGCGATCATGAACGCTAACATGGGCTTAAACCCGCAAAATGACGGGGAAATCATCCGCTTGAATATTCCACCGCTTACGGAGGAACGAAGACGTGAAATGACCAAGAAGGTTCGTGCCTACGGGGAAGAAGCGAAGGTATCCATCCGTAATGCCCGTAGGGATTTGATGGATGCCATCAAGCAAGCCGTAAAGGATGGTTACCCGGAGGATATGGGTAAAAAATCCGAGCAAAACGCCCAGGATTTAACCAACAAATACACCGGGAAGGCGGACTCCGCTTGTGACGGTAGGGAGAAGGAGATTATGACGGTCTAACCATTTCCATGAAATATTAGAAGGGGCTTTGCGCGATTTGCGTGAAGCCCTTTTTTTGTTTGGGT
>JAHDDF010000129.1:0-1271 GCA_020629475.1 Saprospiraceae bacterium | reverse complement strand
CGTGTCGGTCGTGTCCGACCTCCTTGGTTTATTTTTTTGTAAAAAATACTCACATTTTCCGTTCTCCCACTCTATCCCTATAAAAACGCAATTATGCTTGTTAAGACATTCGCCGGCTCCGTGCATGGGGTCGATTCTACTACGATTACCATTGAAGTGAATACGGGTGGTCCCGTACAACCGGGCAAGAACCCTTATGTCATGGTTGGTTTACCGGACAGTGCCGTTAGGGAGGGGTTTTCTAGGATAGAAGCCGCTATAAAGAATGCAGGTTTCCGGATGCCCCGGTTAAAAATAACGGTCAATTTAGCCCCTGCGGATATACCCAAGCAAGGTTCCGCTTACGATTTGCCCATTGCTCTGGGCATCCTTGCCGCTTCCGACCAATTAAAAAGCCCCGGAGTATTGAATGATTACCTCATCATGGGTGAGCTGTCCTTGGACGGAAGCGTCCGTCCTATTAAGGGCGCATTGCCTATTGCGGTACAGGGGCGGAACGAAAATTACAAGGGGCTCATTCTCCCCAAGGAGAATGCCCGTGAGGCGGCTATCGTGGATAGGTTGGAGGTGTTCGGGGTGGAAAGTATACAAGAAGCCGTAGAGCTCTTGGATGGTGGTTCCTCATTGGAACCCACCGAAGTAAAAACCCGCGACGAATTCTTCAAGGGGCAAATGGTTCACGAGGTAGATTTCTCCGATGTCCGAGGGCAAGAGAACATCAAACGCGCCTTGGAATTAGCGGCAGCGGGTGGACATAACGTCGTTTTGATTGGTCCGCCGGGAGCGGGGAAAACCATGTTGGCGAGAAGGCTCCCGACTATATTACCGCCCTTAAGCCTCAGGGAAGCCTTGGAGACCACTAAAATCCATTCCGTAGCGGGAATCCTTCCTTCGGATTCATCCTTGGTTACTACGCGTCCTTTCCGCTCCCCGCATCATACCGTTTCCGATGTGGCTTTGGTGGGTGGCGGTTCCAATCCCCAACCCGGTGAAATTTCCTTGGCGCACAATGGCGTCCTTTTCTTGGATGAACTCCCTGAGTTCAAGCGTACCGTGCTTGAGGTTTTACGCCAACCCATGGAGGAAAGACGAGTTACTATTTCCAGAGCAAGGATATCGGTAGACTATCCTGCCAATTTCGTTTTGATATCGAGCTTGAACCCTTGCCCTTGCGGCTATTACAATCACCCCTCCAAGGAGTGCCATTGTGGTCCGGCGGTGGTGTCCCGATATCTCAGTCGTATTTCCGGGCCCTTATTGGATAGGATTGA
>JAHDDF010000128.1 GCA_020629475.1 Saprospiraceae bacterium | reverse complement strand
TCATCATATTTCTCGAAGGTTTCCGTCATGAATATTATGAGATCCGCATCCTCGAAGGAGCCCATCACGAACTTATTCATGGACTCGTGCATCTTGTAGGCGGGATCGCGGACATAGCCCGGGGTATCGGAAAAAACGATTTGATATTCCTCCGTGTCCACGATACCAATGATACGGTGACGGGTGGTTTGGGGCTTATGCGTAATAATGGACATCCGCTCCCCTACCAAGGCGTTCATGAGCGTTGATTTGCCCACGTTGGGTCTACCGATAATATTGACGAAGCCGGAGCGATGCATTGTTGGATATTTAGATTTATAGACGTTAGATATTTAGACCGGTTTCGTCTTATTGTCTAACAAAATTAGGGTTGTTTCTTGTGATGGTTGGTTTCCGTGTCCAAGCGGTTCTAATCGGTAAGTGAAGATGTTTTCGGTTTCAAGGCGCTTGGTTTCGCGTTCTCGGGTTTTCATTTCATCTAAGGAACCCCATTTCTCCATGCGGTGGGAAATATTTTGACCCGCCAAGGGTGGCAAGGAAAAGGAATTGGTGATGCGTGCCGCTACTTTCCATTCCAAACCGGTTTCCTCTCCGACCAGAACTTCATTGCCCAAAAAAGAACCACGTTCCGTTTGGATTTGAACCGCAAAACCGCCGTTATCCGCCTTGCTCTCCACTACACGGATGGTTCCGAAAATGCCTTCTTCAGCTTTCTTGATTTCTTCTTGTGCCTCTTGGAAAAAACCGACCGCCATTTCAAGCTGCTGCTCCTTGGTGATATCAGAGGTATCAATAACCTTGGCGTCCTCCGCTTGTTTCAAGGGAGAATCCTCCCTGGTGGAATCAATTCTATCCCTTTCCTTGAGGTTTTTCTTGATGGCTCTGAAATCGGCTTCCAAGCCTTTGGAAATCATTTCATCCAAACGTCGTTTGGCGCGGATTTCGGTATCGGCGGTAACGAATATCTTGAGTTCCGCATCCGGGAAGACAACGGTTCCGATGTCTCTACCGTCCATTACCAAGCCACCACCTTCACCCATTTCTTGTTGTTGGGCTACCATAACGCGCCTTACGGCGGAAATGGCGGCGACGGGGCTGACCATCTCGGTAACTTCCATGCCACGGATTTCACTTTCCACGTTTTCCCCGTTGAGGAAAGTGGTGTTTTTCCCGTCTATGTTCTTGAAGGAGATATTGATGCTATGGAGTGCTTGGGTTACTTGTTCGGCATCCGCTAAATCAACGCCGTTACGGATAAAATGAAGCGTAGCGGAACGGTACATTGCACCCGTATCCACGTAGATATAGTCCAAACGCTTCGCCAATGCCTTGGCAAGGGTACTTTTCCCGCAACCGGAGAAACCGTCTATGGCAATGGTGATGTTTTTCATTTTAACTAGACTTAAAGATGCAAAGATTCACGGATTTAAAGACCTAAATTTTCTTACCTAAAAAGAGCCTTGAATATCCGCTTATCCGATTACCTAAAAAATCAATTCAATATCTGCAATTTCGCGAACTTCAGCATCAAACGCTTGGAACCGGCTTCCGGAAAATGAACCGTGGCTACCCTACCCTTTCCGGTACCGTCCACGGAAGTCACCTTTCCTTCACCGAATTTCAGGTGCAAGACCTTTTGTCCGGATTGAATGGCATCACCGGGACTGGGTTTGAAATCCTTGGGGTCAATTGCCAAGGGGCGTGCCTTGGGTTTTAGTACCTTAAAATTACCGGAAAGTTTAGCGCCGCCACTACCTGAACCGAAGGAGGATTTGGATTCAAAATTCCTGAAATCCGTAGAAGCCGCCGAGCGTTTGATGGCTCCGCCTTCCAAATGCTCCACTGAAATTTCATCCAAGAAACGCGACGGTTCCGGATAACGGGTTTGTCCGTATTGATACCTTGATTTCGCGAAGGAAAGCGTCAGGTATTGCTCCGCCCTGGTTATTGCCACATAAAACAAGCGGCGTTCCTCTTCCACGCCTTGCGCATCGTTTTTGGACATGAAGGAAGGGAATAAATCCTCCTCCATCCCCACTACGAAAACAGAGGGAAATTCCAAGCCTTTCGCGGCGTGGGTGGTCATTAGTGTTACGTATTCCGTATCGTCCTTTTTCTCGTCCAAATCCGTATAAAGGGCTATGGATTGTAGATACGCCGCCAGTGTTTTCTCCGGCATAATTGCATCATCCACCACCTCGTCATCTTCCGTAAAATCCTTTATTCCATCAAAGAGGGCATTCAAGTTTTCCATACGCCCCATCCCCTCGATGGATTTATCGGATTCCAGGGTGCTTTTTATCTTGGATTGCTTGGCGACGTAAATCGCTAAATCGTAAGCATCCAGCGTTTCAGCTTTCTTGGCAAAAGTGCGCATCATTGCCGCGAAATCCGCAAGCTTCTTCTTCGCAGCATTACCTACGGGAGCCTCTTCAAGTACGGTCCACATCGGTTTACCCTCCTCTGCGGCATACTTGCCGATTTTATCTACCGTGGTTTTACCAATTCCCCTTTTCGGGTAATTGATAATGCGTTTTAATGCTTCCTCATCCACGGGATTCACTACCACCCTCAGGTACGCCAGAAAATCCTTGACCTCCTTGCGTTGGTAGAAGGACATTCCGCCGAATACCTTGTAAGGGATATTCGCTTTCCGTAGGAATTCCTCGAATACACGGGATTGGGAATTGGTACGGTATAATATGGCGATATCCGAATTGGCGAGGTGGTGGCGGTTTTTTTGTTCCAATATCAAATCCGCTACCTTCTTTCCTTCCTCGCTTTCGCTCAACGTAGCAAGTACCTTGATTTTTTGTCCTCCGCCTTTATCCGACCAAATCTTTTTCTGTAGTTGCTTTTTGTTGTACATGATTACCTGATTCGCCGCTTGGACGATGTGTCCGGTGGATCGGTAATTCTGTTCCAACTTATAGGTTTTCAAATCGGAATAATCCTTTTCGAAATCCAGGATATTATCAATGGTAGCACCACGGAAGGCGTAGATGGATTGGGCATCATCCCCTACGATGCAGATGTTATGCTCGGAGCCGGGATAGTTGATCAATTTCTTTACGATGGCGTATTGCAGGAAGTTGGTATCCTGGAACTCATCCACTAAAACGTACTTGAACCGATCCCTGTATTTTTCCAATACTTGATCCGGGTTCTTGTACAATAGAATGAAGAATTGATACAATAAATCATCAAAATCCATAGCGCCGGAGCGCTTGCAACGCTTGACGTATTCCTCATAGATTTTTACGGTGTAGGGGCGCTTTGCCATTCTATCCTCCGTCAGCAATTGCTCGTTTTGGGCGTATGCTTTTGGTGGAATCACATTGGATTTAGCGGAGGAAATCCGGTTACGGATGACGTTGGGATTATAGACCTTAGGATCGAGATTGAGTTGGGAAATAATGGTTTTTAGCAGGTTCTTGGAATCATCCGTATCGTAAATGGTGAAGTCCTTCGGAAAACCGATTTTATCCGCTTCGGAGCGTAATATCCTAGCGAAGATGGAGTGGAAGGTACCTGCCCAAACGGTATTGGCTTGCGCGCCTACCACTTTGGCAATCCTTGCTTTCATTTCCTTTGCCGCCTTATTGGTAAAGGTCAGGGCAAGGATACTCCTAGGAGGAATGCCTGTATTGATCATATGCGCGATGCGGTAAGTCAACACCCTGGTTTTCCCGGAACCGGGTCCGGCGATCACCATTACGGGACCTTTTAGGGTAGTTACGGCAGCACGTTGTACATCATTCAGTTGCGATAGGTAATCCGACATTGGATATTTAGATATTAGATTGCTAGACTATTAGGCTAACTCTAGGGTAAATATTCACGATTTGAGGTTATTCAAGCATTTGATTCCGGAATCGGCACCACAATAATCCCCTATACAAATTTACAAAAATAAGGGCAGGAAAATTCCTCAAACCCCATTTATCGGAGCCTTAGAACCATTAAAAAATTCCTAGCTATTTTTACTTCATGACGGAACCGCAATTCTACATTTTCGTGCAGGCATGGATGGGGCTGGCACTCTTGATTTTTTGTATCAACTTATTTATCAAGGCGCCCTACGGACGACACACCTCCTCCAAGGCAGGACCGATGATTGATAATCGATGGGGATGGATCATCATGGAACTTCCGGCTTTGGTTACGGTTCCTATTTTATTTGTATTAGGTGATGCGGAAAAACTTCCGCTTTCTTGGTTTTTCCTTGGATTGTGGTGCTTGCATTATATCCACCGTACCTTGATTTTTCCTTTCCGTATTAGAACTAAGGGCAAGAAAATGCCTTTGGCGATTGTCCTTTCCGCTATCTTTTTCAACTTGGTCAACGGATATATCATCGGAACCTACCTAGGAAATTATGCTACCTTCTCCTTGGATTGGATATACAATTGGTACTTTATCCTTGGCTTGATTTTGTTTGTCGTGGGGATGTTTATCAATCTTCAATCGGATACGATTCTTATTAACTTGAGAAAGCCCGGCGAGACGGGTTATAAAATTCCTCAAGGCGGATTTTTCAAGTTTGTTTCCTGCCCTAATTTATTCGGGGAAATCGTGGAATGGATCGGTTTTGCTTTGATGACTTTTGGTTTACCTACGGCTTCCTTCGCCTTGTGGACGGCGGCTAATTTGATTCCTCGGGCTAAGGCGCATCATGAGTGGTACTTGGAGAAGTTTGAGGATTATCCGGATAGGAGGCGGGTGATTCCTTTTTTGTTTTAGTAGTCGATGGCACAACCATCGACCATCGCAACCACCGACTATCTCAACCATCGATTATCGCAACTACTGACTATCATTTGTAATAATTGGCTTTCGCAAAGAAAAAAGGACTGTCCGTATTCCGAACAGCCCTTCAAAACTATCGTGACAGGCATCACCTTCGTTTTCTCTTTTTCTTCTTTCCTCCCGGATTATCGCAATCGACTCGTTTGCCTCTGACTTTACAGGGTTCCGGACAATCATTGCAGACGCACCTCAGTTCTCGTTTCGGTTGAATCTTGCCGTCGCCGTTGGTATCGTACCAAAGAAGATGGCAAGATTCACAATTGTTTTTGGAAGGGCCTACTTTGTAGCAATTACCTCCACGTTGTAGGATAATGGGCTTATCGATCTTTTTAACAGCGGGCGGAACCCCTATTTTCTTCGTTACACCGGACGGAAGTGCGGAAATGTTTTTCTTGGATGCCTCCATGACCACGAATATGTTATCCCAGTCCAAATCACCTACGAACTCAGGTAGCGGTAATTTAAAATACGGTAGGGAATCAATGATTTGAGCATCGGCTTGTTTGGGCAATAATGCCGCAAAAAGCATAAAGAAGGACGAAATCAAAATCAAGTTTTTCATTATGGTAAATTAAAAGTGAATGATACGATGGGTAATCCCTAATCGCTTTGTACACTTCAAAGTTGCGGGTATCCGACAGTAGTCCCTTCACCCGAAAGGGTGATATTTCATATCTTTGTATACCTAAACTTCCCTTCACCATATTGGATATGACGTTAATTACCAAGCTCTCCCTTCTTATCCCTAGCTTAGTTATTGTATTTTTTACAGTAAGCCAAGCCCAAGATTTATGCACCGGTAGTTTGGGGGATAATATCTTTACCGAAGGGGATTTCGGTTCCGGTACGGCGAATATTGTCCCGAATGATCCGGGTTACGCGCCGGGTTATAATTACAACCCATTCCCTGTTCTTGCCGACGGCGAATACATCATTACCAATAACACCGCCCTTTGGAGCAACAATTATCCGGATTGGCTCCTTATCCCTGACAATAGCTCTGATCCGAACGGTTATATGATGGTGGTAAACGCAAGCTTCGACGAAGGACTATTTTACGATCAAACCATTACCGGTCTTTGTGAAAATACCTTGTACGAGTTTACTGCCGACATCATTAATATGATCCGAAGCACCATGCCCCAGCAAATCAAGCCCAACGTTTCCTTCTTGCTGGATGGTGTTGAAGTCATTAATACAGGAGACATTATTGAGGACGATACTTGGAATACGTACGGGCTTACCTTTACCACCGGTCCCGGGCAAACTACCGTTCAACTCTCCTTGCAAAACAATGCACCCGGCGGTCTTGGAAACGACCTAGCTATCGATAACATCTCCTTCCGTTCTTGCGGCCCGGAAATCGAGATATTACCGCTTGCTATCCCCACTTCTTGCGAAGGTGATGCACCGTTTACCCTAAGTGTTTCCGTTTTGGGTGGTCAATTCGCCAGTCCGGTTTTCCAATGGGAGGTGAGTACGGACGGCGGCGCCACTTGGAACGACCTTCCGGGAGCTACCACGGATACTTATATTCATCCCAATGATACACCGGGCAATTTTTGGTATCGCTGTAAAGTGGCAAACAACCTTAGCAATCTTCAAAATCCGAATTGCCACGTTTTTACGGATATAAAAATCGTAGACGTCCAACCGATTTATTTTTCGGTTACGGAATCCATTTGTAGCGGTACCTCTTATGAGCAAGGCGGAAATACTTATTCCGAAACCGGGGTTTACGTGGATACGATTCCTTCTCAATTCGGGTGCGACAACATCATCACGTTGGACTTGACGGTTTTAGAAAACTTCTTGGATATAGAATATATCGTTACGGATGAATCTTGCTCGGGGAATAATGACGGTGCCATTGAAATAGGGACCATTACGAACGGAACGGAGCCTATTACTTATCTTATCAACGGTTCTACGGTATTACCTTTTTCACCCCTTGCGCCCGGAACTTATACTATTATCGCGGAGGACGCCAATGGCTGCACCAATGAGAGCACCGTTGAAATCGGGGCGGGTGAAGTTCCTTTTATCGATATCGGCAATGATCTTGAAATTGAATTCGGGGAATCCGTTTCCTTTGACGTAAATATTAATTTCACGCCTTCCGTTATTGAATGGGAGCCCGCGTTTTTATTTGATTGCAACACCATAGAAGAATGTTTAAACCCGACCATTCTCACTACTGAAAACACTAATATTTCCGTTACCGCCTTCACGGATTCCGGCTGCTCGGCCACGGATAATATTCAAATAACGGTTATAGATACACGCGCCGTTTTTATCCCTACCGCTTTTAGTCCGAACGTGGATGGCTTTAATGATCATTTTACGGTTTTTGCCAATGAAACAGGCATCATTCAGGTAAAACGTCTTGCCGTTTTTGACCGCTGGGGCGAAATGGTTTTTGAAAGAACCGACTTCCAACCTAATGAGCCTTCCTTGGGTTGGGACGGTAGGTTCAAGGGCAAAAAAATGAATCCCGGCGTATATACCTATCTCGCGGAGGTGGAATACGCCGGGGAGACAATGGAGTTGTTTGGCGGGGATGTTTTGTTGGTGCGGTAGTTTTTTGTCGGTGGTGCAACCACCGACCATCACAACCACCGACCATCACAACCATAGACTACCACCGATCATCGATCACGACAGCAAAAGGACTACCGCATTTCATGCGGCAGTCCTTCGGTTTAGGATGTTCGTGTTAAAACACTCACTCCGTCATTCCATTCTTGAGCCGGAGTGGATTTATGCGGGCAATTCCCCTTGGATGGTTAGGAAGTTATTATCCATTTTCAAGGGAACGTCGGGAGTGGCAACGCATGAAACACCGTTCATTTGGTACAATTCATAAGTAGTCTGAACCCCGTAAAACGCTACGCAGGATTGAGCCGGAATATTCACGCTCACGTCCTTGGAATTGGAACCGGAAGCCCCTATACTTACGGAAAAAGAAATTCCTAAATCTCCACTAATCCCGGCGGATATCGTATCCTTTACCACAAGGATACTTGCCTCGAATTCATCACCTAGAGTAAATCCAAGATCCGCACTCACGGATTCGGAAATATCTTCGGACCATCCGTAAGTCCAATTTTCATTAAATGAGTCATCCGAATTCGTGCAGTTCATTACACTAGCGGCCATTTTATATTGTGCCTTTTGAATCAAAAGGTAGTACGGAGAATGTTTAATCCTATCCCCCCAATTTTTCATGGTCTTATCATTGACCATAAAATAAGGCACCCATACCCTATTCACCGTTTCGGGTTGAAGGGGCCATACAGGCGGGGCAATACCGTTATCATTAAAGGCCGGTAAATCCAATCGGACGGGTTGCTGCACAGGGGGCTGCTCTACGTCACCGTAAGGGATCAAATACCACTCGCAATTGGAGGTTTGGTTACCGATGGCTTCATAAATGCCACCGTATTTACTGGTTTCGGAATCGAAATCAACGGTAAGGAATGTATCCCCCGCACCGGTACTATCCCTAATGGCAACGGTATCTCCGATCACTTCGGGATTTAAGGTATCCTCCGTAAGTTGGGTAATATTATACACACCGCATTGGTCCGTATTATTCCCTACGGTCATACACATTCCTCCTTCAGGGTCTAAGGGATTTTGTTCGTTGGTTTTATACAAGAGCTGCCCGGTTTGGCAGTTGGCGATAACATAATTTCCGTTGCTCACCTCAAAAAACTGCCAACGGGAATTCAAGGGAGCGTCATTCTTCAGTCCTGCTAAAGTTGGCGAAGCGGTGCCGTCCAAAACCAAACTTTCATTCGTAAACGTCAATCTTGAATAGGTGGAAGGAGTCAATGCTTCCCTACAAATGATGTAGGTTTTATACGGATCAATAGCGGTGGGGTAATACGGCCGGTAAGCATTTAAGGCTTCCGGTTCTTCCTCGACCAGTGTAGGATCGTGATCGCAAATTTTGAAACTGCCTACTTTTTCGTCAAAGCCATTTGCCTGCAAATCAAAATTGGTACTATTCGGCGGAACCAGGATATTCTGTCCGGTATCCCCATAACTTGTATTTTGAAACAAATAAATCCAAACTCCCGAGGAGGTAGTAACGGATTCGTAATGGTCGTTCATTCCGTTACTGCTATCATCCCAATCGATGTCATTGGTATCCGGGATATTCTCGTACTGACTAATGGTTTTGGTGCGGTGCATTCCGCCTTTCTGAACAAGTTTTACAAACATGATTTTCGTAATTTGATAATTTGGAAAAATTCAATAATAGTTTCTATCACTCTATTGAATCATTCGGCAATGCTCATCTTTCTATTCGTGGGATTTGCATTTTTAAATTGATTACGAAAGCAAATTTATAAGTGGTTCTTGTCCGAAGGGTGCGAGGATATAAATCAGGAAGTCCGGACTTATAGACTGGGATAAAGGAAAGACTGACAAAAACACAAATAACTGTAAAACAGAAATTTACTTACGATTTTCTTTTTACTGCAATAATGAGGGGATGGTGTCCGGACTTATGTATTGGGACTTTTTAAAACCACCGACTCAGTCAGGAGACTGAGCCGATCAGGCGGTTTGCTTTGCCCGGTATTGGTTGGGCGTCATGGAGGTTTGTTTTTTGAAGGCGGCGTAGAAGGTACTTTTCGAATTAAAACCCGATTCGAATGCTAGGGAAAGGATGGTTAGGTTTTTTGAATCGGGATCGGAAAGATGGTTTTGGACTTCCTTGACGCGATAACCGTTGATGAAATCCAAGAAGTTACATTTTAGCTTTTCATTGATGATTTGGGACAAATGGTGCGTGGGGATTTTTACTTGTTCCGATAATTCAGATAAGGTAAGTTCCGATTGTAGGTGAGGCTTTTCCGTATCCATATAATCCAATAGGCGTGAAACGTATTTCTCCTTCTTTTGATCTTGTAGATTGGAGCTTTCGTATTTCTTCTTTTCTTCTTCCGGGCTATCCATTTCCATTTGGTGGGGAAATACCTGGAACAAGCTTGGTTTCACCAAAATGGCGATGTGGATGGACATGATAAAAACAAAAAGAATGACTGCCGTAGCAGTCCTCGGCAATACGGAATAGTTAGACACCCCAACAATGAATCCCGTTAAAATGGGAAGCAATAAAAAGATACAGAAATAGAGAAGCCACCTGTGGAAATTATGATCAATGGAGGAAGCCATGTTGGGTAGATTCCGCCTGTATTGCAATACGAGCTTGATACATATCCCAAAATACATGACGGGATGTATCACTCGCCCAATCTCAAACCAAAGGGGAAGCCCTCGATCGAAACGCAAGAAAAAGTCCGCGAATGCTTGGATTTTTTCTTCCCCACCCTGCATAAAAAAGGGAAGATGGTAAATGGCAACCGCCACCGCCGGCAAAAAATGAAGCCATGCCAAAGGCTTTATTTTAAAGTCTTTTCGTGAGCATGACAAAACATAAAAGTATGCCAAAGGCCCGAAAAGGAAATAGGTCAGATGGCTGATATTGACTACGTGGGGAAATTGAGGCAACAAACCAATCCGATACACCACGCCCGGCAAGAAAAACGAAACAACGACCAAAAGTATCCCTGCCAAAAACCAATTGGCGTAACTCTTTACGGACTTTTTGAGGAAGAGATACAAAGCGATAAAAACGCCTTCGAACAATCCTATGATAATGATCAAGGATAAGAGATTGATGGATCGGCTTAAATCCAGTTCTTCCATTGGTTTGTGGGTGGTTTTTGTACGTGGTTCTAATGTAGGGAATTTTTGTCTTTTGGCGGTGGTGCAACCACCTTCAATCGCAGCTACCTTCATTTCGGTGGGGCGGCTCAGTCGGGGGACTGAGCTGATCTTTGGGAGATTGGGGTGATCTTTATTATGCTGCCTTGGAGGATGATCGTCGCAGTCTCCTGAATGCTAGGCCGGCTCCCGCCAATAATAATAGTCCTATCCCCACATAGCCGTACCACGGCATTCCTTTCTTTCCTAACGGCGAGGTATCCCCGATTTGGATAA
>JAHDDF010000648.1 GCA_020629475.1 Saprospiraceae bacterium | reverse complement strand
TTGTAATGCCACCCTTTCAGGGTTGATACGGTATTTTATTCTTGACTATTGATATTTCATCCCTTCGGGATTTTAGGTGTAACGCTATTATTTTTTCTCCTCTCTCCAATCTTCCACTAGGATTTCCAATTTGGCATAAATACTATCCAAGGGATAATTTTCCTCCGATAATAAATAAGAAGAGCCATCCCTTTTTTCGATGACCATTAAGTCGGTTTGACCGATGACATAAAGTTGTCCGTCTTTTTGAATGGGGTACTTGGAGTGCTCCTTGAGTTCCTCTACTTGGATTTTTAGGATGTCCTTAAATAGGATATTTCCCCTAGGAACTGAAATGCTGTCCTTGTATAGATTAACCGGCTGCAAACGCTCCGCGGTAAGGAAGGAGAAAATCCCTGTTCCAAGTGCGATGAACGCCACAAAACCAAATAACAATTGGGCGAATCTCCACTGTTTCCTTCCTGAAAGAAAGACCAATCCCAATGCCGCTAAGAATACGATTATGCTTAGAATCATGTACTTTTGATCTTCGCCGGCATTGGCGGGAAAAGTATATAATGCTTCTTCCACTTCTTCAATTAATTTTGCGGAGGAGTCGGCTAAATCGCCTAAACTTCCGTTCTCAGTATATGCGATCAAAGATACTCATATTCATATTGTTCGTTGCTTTTGGTGTATCCGCACAGGACACGACGGATGTGGCAGTTCCTTTGCCGCCGATTAGTCCACCTGTATTAGACACGGTCGATACGGTTTCGGAAATTATAAAAAAGGATAGACCGGGGATCAAGGCATTCCCCGGAAGAGTCAAGAACTTTTTCAAGGACGAGGAAAAGAAACCCCTTAAGGCAATGTATCTCTCCTTTGCCGTTCCCGGCTTGGGGCAAGCATATAACGGAAAGCATTGGAAAATTCCCTTGGCTTGGGCGGGCTTGGGCTCCTTGAGTTACGCGGTGGCGTGGAATACCCGTTTTTATAAGCGTTTCAAGACGGCATACATTTACCGCGTTGATGGTGACGAGAACACCGTGGATGAATTCGCTACTACCATTACTTCAGATGCGGCATTAAAAACCAACCGCGATAATCAAAGGAAAAACGTGGAACGTGCCTACATGGGCTTAATCGGTTTTTACTTGCTCCAAGGCGCGGATGCTTTTGTAGATGCCCACCTTTCCACTTTTAACGTTACGGATGATTTGAGTTTTAGGGTGAAGCCCAAAATGGAGACCGCCATTATGAATCAAGGGATTTTTATTCCCTCGATTGCGCTAGCATTTTCCTTTGAGGACAAACCCGTAGCGCCGCCAAGCGTAGCGGACTTTGAGCGTTGGGGTGGAAAAACTACCTTTAGACCATGAAGAATACGATTGTAATCACCGGTGCCACCAAAGGTATCGGAAGAGCTATAGCCGAAGATTTTGCCAAGGAAGGTTGGTTGGTAGTTATTAATGCCCGCAAGGAGGCGGATTTACAAAAAGCCAAGGAAGAAATTGAAGCTCTTCACCCGGAAGCCGAATTGAAGTACAAGGTTACGGATATGAGCAAGCGGGAGGATTTGGATGCCTTCGCGGAATTCATAAAATCCGATATCGGACGGGTAGACGTACTGGTGAATAATGCCGGTGTTTTTATTCCGGGAGAAATTTCCAAGGAGCCTGAAGGGAATTTGGAATTGATGATGAATACCAATCTTTATTCCGCTTACCACTTAACCCGT
>JAHDDF010000647.1 GCA_020629475.1 Saprospiraceae bacterium | reverse complement strand
TTTTTTCTACTCTCTCAAATCCGGCTAAAGAGTCGGTTTAGGCGATGGGCAGGAATGGATTCTTACCGGGATTTATTTTCCGAGGGGTGAACCCCTCGGCTTTGGATGCGGCGGTCGTTCCGACCTGGTTATTTCGTGATGAATCTTTCGGATTCTTCTATATCCTTGGTTTCATGGTCCTTATATTTTTTATAAAAGGAACGGGTCGCCCTTTTATTTTTCAAATAAATTTCAATTTTCCCATGAGGTGGACATTCATCCTTACAAACAATAATTGATTTTATCCACCCCGGTGAAAGTTTCAAATAAACTTCTTGGGAAACCTCCCATTCGATAAGTTCTCCCTTGGATTTTTCTTTTAGAAAAATTGCGAGTTTAGGTGGGGGGATTCGTGGAGTTACCTTCTGTAAGGTCCTTCCTTTCGATAAAATATCGGAATTATCTTGTGCCTTGGAGGTTCCGACATAAAATATGAGTAAAAAAGAAATGAGGTATTTCATGAGGTCGAATTTTGGACGTAGAAACTGATTTATTTTCCGAGGGATAAATCCCTCTTCTTTGGATGCGGCGGTCGTTCCGACCTAACCTTTAGGATTCAATTTATTTTGAACGAATAAACGGGTTTTTCTTTTCCGTTTTAATTCTAGGGTAATTTTTGATTTTCCGTCTTTCTTTTCAATTTCGATGGTTTTTACGTGGTCCGGGTTAATGCCTTCCAATACTTCCTTAATCTCCTTTCCCGAACGGGTGGCGGTAAGGATGTGTTTTTTACCGAATTGGAATTGGGCGGTAATTTTGTCCGTCGTTTCCATGCCCGGAACACGGAGTTCATCTTGGGCAAAAAGGACGGTACCCATTCCTATGAAGAGGAGAAGAAAAAAGGTTTTGATCGTTTTCATTATTTAATCTTTTATCTGAACTTTTTCTACCTTATTATTTCCGTTTATACTTGGGGCATACATATCCTCCACTTTTACGGGATTGAGGGTAAATTTTCCGGCATGTCTGGCTTCTATTCCTACCTTAAAAACGGATTTTCCCTTGGGAAGTTTTTCGCAGTAAATAAAAACCTTGTCTTTACGGTGGCTCCGCTTTGATTCTAGGTAATTATCCCTTTTGTTTTTCCATTCCTTTTCAGAATATCCGCAACCCGAGGGAATAGGGATTTCAAGCATGACGTAATTTACTTCGGACGTAGCATTAATTTCCACTTCTAAGGTAAGCGACTTTGCCCGTTCGAGTTCATTAACTTCCTTTTCCCCTTGAAACATTCTACTTGATATATCAAAAACATCCTTGAAAATCGGAGGGTTCGAATTATAGCGGGATTCGGAAAGATCAACATAGGCTTTTCCTTTTATAACTCTTACGGAAGGAACCTCATCAAATTCCGCTTCGAAGGGAAAAGCGTTTATTTCTTTCCCGTTTACGGACACTACCGTATTTTGATCCGCGTTTATTCCTTCTCGATATAATCGTGTAATAACTTGGGCATCCCGTATGGTATTTCCCCAACCATTGAAATCCCGTTCCAATAGAATCCAATCAGCAATGGCTTGGGTTTTTTCCTTGTCCCCCAAAGCGTGATAAATATCCCAAGCAATAAGGGTATTCATAAATCTATCGTAATACCAGTATTTAGAACCTTTGGAAAAATACATCCCACCCTTCGGTGTTTTTACCATCATGGAATCCAAGCGTTCCGTTTCCACTTGTTTACCT
>JAHDDF010000646.1 GCA_020629475.1 Saprospiraceae bacterium | reverse complement strand
TGATGTCCCGTACTCGGCAACCACTCTTCCCCACGAATCACGTGGGTAATTTCCATGGTGTGATCATCCACAACGTTCGCCAAGTGGTAGGTTGGCATACCGTCGGACTTCAGCATGACTTTGTCATCCAACAAATCGGATTGGAACTCTACCCTTCCGCGTACGATATCCTCCACGTAAACGGTTTCGCCTACGGGACATTTTAAGCGGATGGTATAATCCGCACCGGAATTCCATAATGCTTTTACTTCTTGCTCCGTAAGGGTCAAGGAGTTTCGAAGGCTCATGCGGGTTTGCGGTCCGTAAGCGAAGGTTTCCCCTTTTGCTTCTGCAGCGGCACGTGCGGCATCCAATTCCTCAGGTGTATCAAACGCGTAGTACGCATTGCCGGATTGTATCAATTTATCCGCGTAAGCGCCATACATTCCTTTTCTTTCCGATTGACGGTAAGGACCTAGTTCGCCACCTGCTTCCGGTCCTTCCATCGGGTTCAAACCGCACCATGCCAATGCCTCGCGGATATAATCCTCGGCACCTTCCACGTAGCGGGTTTGATCCGTATCCTCAATACGAAGAATGAAGGTTCCTCCAAGCTTTTTGGCAAAGAGGTAATTGTACAATGCCGTCCTCACGCCTCCGATATGGAGAGCGCCCGTAGGGCTTGGAGCGAAACGAACTCTGGGTCGGGTCATGTTTTCTTTTTTCGAATAAATGATATTGTTCGGAACCATATTATCTCTCCTCAAAGTTCCCTTTGAGAACAAATGGAAGCGATTTCCTAATGAAATGCAAAATATGCGAATCCAAAGCAGCGTTTTTGGAAATAATCCCGTCTAGATATGACACGCGCTTGATAATAGCGCAAAAGTAAGAAATTGTAGGCGAGGGATACTTCCAACTTCCAACATTAATCTCCACCCTACTTTTCAAGGAACAAGAACGGAACACCCCACTCGAGGATTAAGTAAACTGAGGCGTTATGTATTTGGTAAAAACACCTGATTTCATCCAAAACCTGTTTCCGGGTTTTACATGGAGAATTCCCAATCCGGGAAAGAATATTTTCTTGACTTTCGACGATGGTCCTATCCCGGAGGTTACGCCTTGGGTGCTTGACCTATTGGACGAATATGATGCTAAGGGAACCTTCTTTTGTGTAGGAGATAATATCAAAAAGAATCCTGAAATTTTCCGTGAAGTCAAGGACCGCGGACATTCCGTGGGTAACCATACCTTCAACCACTTGAATGGTTGGGCAACGGATAACGTAACGTATTTACGTAATATTAGAAAGGCAGACCGTTCCGTTAAATCGGAATTATTCCGTCCGCCGTACGGGAGGATTAAGCCTAGTCAAGCCAAGTTCTTGAGCCGCCATTATCGTATCGTGATGTGGGACGTCTTGAGTGGTGATTTCGATCCTGAAATCTCCAAGGAGCAGTGCCTTCAAAACGTCATTAAAAATACGACGGAAGGTTCCGTTATCGTTTTCCACGATAGCCTAAAGGCAGAGGAAAAATTGAGGTACGTTTTACCGAAGGTATTGGAGCATTTCAAGGCGCTGGGATATTCCTTCCCTAAGCTTTCGGAGAAGAAATTGAAGCAGGAGAAGAATTTATCCGCCTGATTTTTTCCTGACCATCCATTTCGCCTGTCCTGAGGATACCAAAATAAATTCAAGCCCGTATTCACTGCGTAGCTTGCGCTTTGCGGCATTGAAAC
>JAHDDF010000645.1 GCA_020629475.1 Saprospiraceae bacterium | reverse complement strand
CCTTGGCGGATGACGTAACCGTTTATCCTGCCCACGGCGCCGGTTCCGCCTGCGGAAAAAACATGATGAAGGAAACGGTGGATTCCTTGGGCAACCAAAAAAAAATGAACTACGCCCTGCGCGCGGATATGACCAAGGAGGAATTCATAAAAGAGGTAACGGACGGATTACTACCGCCGCCTGCTTACTTCCCCTTAAACGTAAAGTTGAACAAGGAGGGTTACGCCAATATAGATGAAGTATTGAACAAAGGGAAACACGCTCTTACCCCTGCGGAATTCGAAACCGTAGCGGAAAGTACGGGTGCGGTGATGCTAGATGTACGCCATCAAAAGTATTTCGTTAAGGGGCACGTTCCTCGTTCCATATTCATTGGTTTAAACGGAAGCTTCGCTCCTTGGGTTGGCGCTTTGATCAAGGACGTGGAACAACCCATCCTTCTTATCGTTGATGAAGGGAAAGTAGAGGAAGCCGTTACCCGTCTTGCCCGCGTAGGATTTGATAATGTCCTTGGATATTTGAAGGGCGGCTACGAGGCATGGGCTGCTTCCGGTAAGGAAGTAGATACCTTAGAATCCATTCCGGCAAGCGAGTTGGAAACCATCATGGAAAATAACCATGAAATGGAAATCGTGGATGTACGAAAGCCTTCCGAATATGCCTCCGAGCGTATCCAAACGGCTAGAAGCGCACCCTTATCCAATTTGAATGATTATTTGGCTACCTTCAAGGATAACCAAACCGCCTATATACATTGCGCGGGCGGTTATCGTTCCGTAATTGCCTCCTCGATTTTAAAATCAAGGGGCATCCACAACATCGTGGATGTAGCGGGTGGTTTCGGAGCCATTAAAAAAACCGGCATCCCATTGACGGATTGGGTGTGTCCCTCTACACTTTAGCAACCATAGACATCCGACGTCTTAATTAGCTAGCTAATTAAGACGTCGGATGTCTAAAAGAAAAGGAGTATTGCGTAAGTTTCTTTCCATATTAATAATCGCCTCCCTATTCCTAACGATAGGCTGCGACATCGATCCCGAAGCAAAAGCCCGGGAGCAGAAAAAATTGGTGAAGGAATTGGCGCGTGAGAAAACGGACTCCTTATACCCTGTTTTGGATTCTCTTTGTGATTTGAGAAAAGAGATGGAAATCGTTCGGCTACGTGATTCCATTATTGAGGTGCGTCTAGCGGATATCAGAAGTAAAATGGAAGAGCTGGAGCAATGAAATTGAAACGTTACATATCATTAGCCGCAGCATTGTTGATCCTGCTTGGTTTATTCGGGTTCAACAACAACATCCGTAAGGCAAGCATACGTTTGTGGGAAGCGGAACCGGAAGTCCAGGCGGAGGTGAAAAAACGGATAGACGAATTTATCAAGACCCGTAAAGCCGATTGCCACGCGGAACTACTTGAAATCGCGGATGCCGAAGCGGATACGATTTTAATGAATGATCTACGACGTTTACTGCTCGGTGAAGACACCTTGGATGTGATGGTACGCCCTGAACGTCCCTCCCGTCCGGAAATCAAGGAACCGGAGGATGATACGCCCGTTGCACCCTTGTTCGAGGATTTGAATTAGGAACCACACTCACATTTTTTGCGTTGATTATCTATTAGGTAAAAGAACCCCATATATTTTGCAAAAAAAGTGGACATACATTCCCACGGATGAGACAATCGTGGATGAACTCCAAGATGCCTTGGGGATACGCAAGGATTTGTGCCGTC